>NZ_JBYIQP010000094.1:0-25424 GCF_057707665.1 Actinacidiphila sp. bgisy167
CCAGGTCATGCGTTCGCCTCAGACGCCCGACGCCGTCCCCGCGAGCCGTCCGAGGGACCTGAACCCCGCGGTTGAGCCAATCTTGATCGTTCATTCAGGTTGGCATAAACTCCCCCGCATGGCACGCATGAGGGAGTTCGACACCGAGAAGGCCGTCGAGGCCGCGATGAACGCCTTCCGCCGCAACGGCTACGACGGCACATCGATCCAGGATCTGGTGGACGTCACCGGTGTCGGCCGGGGCTCCCTCTACGCGGCCTTCGGCAGCAAGGAGGGGCTGTACCTGGCAGCCATGGACCGCTACCGGGAGTATTACGCCCTTCCCCTGGTCGACGTCCTGCGCCAGGGCGCCCCGAGCCGCGAGCTGCTGCACGAGGTCCTGGTGGCGGCGGTGGACGAGGTCGTACGGGACGGCAGCCGGCGTGCGTGTCTGATCGTCGGCGCCGCGGTGGGGCGGATCGCCCAAGACCCCCAGGTGACCGCGCACGTGCAGTCGACCACGGAGATGCTCGAGGACGCGCTGTACCAGGTCGTCGCGGAGGCGCAGGCGAACGGGCAACTGTCCGCCAAGCAGGACGCGCGCACCCTCGCCCGCTACCTGATCATGACGATGCACGGCCTACGGGTCATGGGGTCCATCCAGTCCGATCGGGCGTCGCTCATGGCCGTCGTCGAGACCGCCCTCGACGCTCTTGACTGTCTGCCTGACGCCCGCGTCCACGACCACTGACACCTCGGCAACGCCGCCCTGGAACCGGCCGTTCGCCCGCCCTGCTGCCGCCAACCGTCCGGCCCGCATGAGCGAGGAGGGTGCGCGAGCAGGGCGTAGTCGAGGGCCAGGATGTGGGCCGTGGTGCCGGTGACCAGCGGGAGGACGGTCTTGTCGGCGAGCGCGTCCTGAGGGAGTACGTCGAGCAGCGACTGCAGCAGTCCGGTGTGGGCGGCTTTGCAGACCGGGGGTATGCCGATCACGGCTCCCTCCGCCTGCGCGAACAGGCCGACGGCTTCGGTGATCGCCGGGTGGGCGGCGTCCGCGTGCAGCGGCGGGTGCGTGCGGACGTCCAGCGGAATAACCTCGTGCCCGTGCGCCATGGACCGGTCGTCGAGGTGGCGCAGCAGCCGCGCGGTGCGGGAGGCGGTGGAGGGGCTGCCGCAGACGGAGAGGGCGGCGGCCGAGTCGGGCCCTGACGACGTGGCCGAGTCATCGGGGCGGAGCAGAGGAAGAGAGACGGATCGATGCGCCCCATGGGAGGTGGGCGCATCGATCCGCTGACCGCAGGACGTCGCCCTGCGCAGGAGGGGACACCCGAGCCGCTCCCGGCCTACGACGTGGCGCCGAGCGCGGCGTATGTCGGAGGCGGACGACCCGGGGTGTCCGGCCGGGGTCAGTATCCGGCGGTCAGGGCGCCGTCGATGGCCAGTGCCGCGCCGGTGATGAACGGGCTCTCGTCGCCGAGCAGGAACGTCGCGAACGCGGCGATCTCCGCCTCGTCGGCGGCCCGGCCGGTCGGCTGCCGGGCCAGGAGGGCGTTGGCGGCATCGGGGTTCGACGCGGTGAAGCCCTGCCACAGCGGCGTGTTCACCAGGCCGGTCACCAGGGCGTTGACCCGCACCTTCTCCTTGGCGGCCTCCAGTGCCGCGGAACGGGTGAGGCCGACCACACCGTGCTTGGCAGCCGCGTACGCAGCCGCCCCGGGGTCACCCACCACACCGACCACCGACGCGTTGTTGACAATGGAGCCGCCGCCGCTGGCCGCCATCGCCGGGATCTCGTGCTTCAGGCTGTAGAACACGCTGGTCAGGTTGAGGGCCAGGACGTTGTGCCAGAACGGCCCGTCGATGTCCCGGATCGGGCGCTGACTGTCGCCGCCGCCGGCGTTGTTGAAGGCGCCGTGCAGCCCGCCGAACTCCTTCACCGCGACGTCGACGAGATGGGCCACCTCCTCCTCGACGGTCACGTCCGTCGGGACGAACAGGGCCGTGCCGCCCTGCGCCGCGATCTCCGCGGCTGTCTCCTCCCCGCGCGCCTTGTCGCGGGCTCCGATGAGCACGGTCGCGCCCTCCGACGAGGCGCGGCGGGCGAAGGCGGCGCCCATGCCGGACGTGCCTCCGGTCACGATGATGACCTTGGACTGCAGACGGTTCGTCATGTGTGTCTCCGTTCGTTGCCCGGCGGCACGGGATCACGCCTGCCGGGATGGCTGAGGGGCGAGGGGCTGTCCGCATACGCGGGTCGCGGCGTATGACTGCCCTCCTACGCCCCACCGTCCGGCACCCTACATTAGGAACGATCGGTCAGTACACAATATGGAGAGCTTCGCCGAGCCGCGACTCACCCGACCAGGCAATCTGTACCGTTCGTTCCATGCAGGCGTATGCTCTGCTCTCACGGCACGCCTGAGAGAGTTCGACACGGAGAAGGCCGTGGAGGCGACGATGAACGCCTTCCGCCGCAACGGCTACGACGGCACGTCGATCCAGCACCCGGTCGAGGCCACAGGCGTGGGCCGGGACTCGCAGTACGCGGCGTTCGGCAGCGAGGAAGGCCTCTACCTGACCGCCATGGACCGTTGCCGGCAGTACTACGCCCTGCCCCTCGTGGAGTTCCCCCGCCAGGGCGCCTCCGGCCTGGAACTGCTGCGGTACGTCCTGGTGGCCGCCATCGACGAGATCGTGCGCGACGACAGTAGGCTCGCCTGCCTGACCGTCGGCGCCGTGGCGGGCCGGATCGCCCGCGACCCGCAGGCCTCCTCGCCCGTCCAGTCGACCGCGGACATGCTGGAGGACGCGCTGCACCAGGTCATCGCCGAGGCCCAGGCGGACGGACACCTGTCCGACAGGCGCGACCCGCGGGAGCTGGCCCGCTAATTCGTCATGACGATGCACGGCCTGCGCGTCATGGGCACCGGGAACCCCGACCGCGCCGCGCTCATGGCCGTCGCCGCGACCGCACACGGCGCCCTCCAACGCTGAACTCCGACGCCCTGCGCCCTGCACGGGGTGCGGAGACGAAACATGCCCCGGCGCGAAGGAGTCGCCGGGGGTCGCGCGGACGAGACGGGTGCGCGGGACCGGCGCGCCACTATCGGGCACCACCAGCTGCGCTGCAGGGGTAGGCCTACCCCCTCCGACGAGGGGAGCACACCGAGCCGGCCAGCGCGCAGCCGGATCATCGCGAGGGCCTGCCGCCGCGCCTCGCGGTCGTCGCCGGCGGCCAGGGTGTGCATGCTGGTGAGGGCGCGTTGCGCCCGGAGAGGTGGCTGGCGAAGGCGAAGGGCAGCCCCACCCCGTCGCCCCCTGATGCGGCATGCGTCACGCACCACAGTGCCTATCGGTCGTCCGGACTCGGGGCCGAGGGAAAGCCGTCACCTGCGGCCCGGGGCCGCGCCCACTACGGCTCCGCCGCACTGCCACACACCTCTACCCCTCCGAGAGCGAGGCGCACGCACGAGCACATGTCTACGTACGTATACTTCACTCGAGGTCTACAAATGTAGACACGGTCCGCAACCGAAGAGGAAAGACCATGGATTACCAGTTGACGAACCGGCGGGCCCTGGTGACGGGATCGAGTTCCGGGCTGGGGGCTGCCACGGCGAAGTTGCTGGCCACCGAGGGCGCCACGGTGGTCGTCCAGGGACGCAACGAGGAGCGCACGCACGCCGTGGCCGAGGCCATCCGCGCGGCCGGCGGGCGCGCCGAGGTCGCCATCGGCGATCTCGCGACCAACGCCGGCGCGGACGCTGTCGCGGAGGCGGCACTGGCCGGGGGCCCGATCGACATCCTGGTGAACAACGCCGGTTTCTACCGCCATGTGTCATGGACGGACGCCACGGAGGAGGACTGGCGCGAGACCTACGAGGTCAACGTGGTCTCCGGCGTGCGCATGATCAAGCGTCTCGTGCCGCAGATGCGCGAGCGCGGCTGGGGACGCGTCATCCAGATCGGCGGCGGGCTGGCGATCAAGCCGATGCCGGGCCATCCGCACTACAACGCGACGCTCGCGGCGCGACACAACCTGGCCGTCTCGCTGGCCCGCGAGCTCAAGGGCACCGGCGTGACGTCGAACGTGGTGGCCCCCGGCGCCATCCTCGTCGACGCGGTCAAGGACGGAGATCGCTCCCGCTCGCGGCTGGGGCGAGACGTGGGAGCAGGTCGAGCGCGATGCCGCCCGGGATCTCATACCCAACGACCAGGACCGGTTGGGCCGTCCCGAGGAGGTCGCGGCCGCGGTCCTCTACCTGGCGGGGCCGCACTCCGACTACGTCAGCGGAGCCATCCTGCGTGTGGACGGTGGCCTGATCAACAACCTCTGATCGACGAAGCACGTCCACCACCACGGCAGAAGGCCCCCTCGACGCAGGCGGACACGCGGGCAGCGACAATCCGGGTTACACGCCCGCGGCCAACTCCAGCCCGCACGGGCGCACATCGAGGTCGCGGACGGTTCGAGCACGCGCACGCTCGGGACGTGCCTGCACAAGGCCCGCCGCCGGGCCGGCAACTCACCGCGGCTGCCTGGGCCGGGCTCCGAACGGGGAGTCCCGGCCCGGCCTTCGTGTAGTGGCAGAGCGCAGGCGTACGCCCGGCCCGTCGGGCAGCGATGCGCGATGCCAGGTCGGTTACGGCTTCGGCAGCCGTGCGTCGAGTGAGTACAGCCGCGTGATCTGCGTCGAGCGCTGATTGTCATCGCTGACGAGCAGCAGTTTCACCCTTCCGTCCCGAGTACGACCAGTGACGGTGATGGCCTCGATATTGTCGAGCAGGGGGTTCGGTTGGGGCTGCTTCGCGGTGGCTCCGAGTGACGGGCAGTCTCCTATGTCGGCGAGCAGCGTGCGGTGGACCAGTTTCAGCTTCTGCCGACCGGTGGGCACCGCCTCCTTCTTGCTGACGTCTGTGGCGTGCCTCACATCGGCCAGGTACAGCCGTACGGTGTTGCCGACGTCCGGGGTGTAGCCGCGTTCGAGGACCAGCAGTCGGCCGTCTCCGGTGGAGGAGATGTCGGAGATGTCCAGGCCGGGGTCGGTCTGGAAGGCGTACTGCGGGCCTATGTGGAACTTTCCGCTGTGGCCGGCGCGGTGCCAGGTCTGGAATCGCCGGATGTCGGTGCCGTCGCCTTCGAGGGCGCCTTCCATGGAGGCAACGAGGGTGCGGCCCTCGGGCAGCAACGCCATTCCTTCGAACGTCAAGTTGTCCGCGGCCCGGCCGAGAGGCGCCACCTTGAGTGCGTCCGGCACCGGCAACGACTCGAGGAGTCGCCCGGAGCGGGTGAAGCGGTTGATGGCCGGCTGCGTCTCGTCAGTGATCAGCCGGGTGCCGTCATGGTCGACGGCGATCGCTTCGGCATCCACGGAAGTACCGTCGGGGTACGCCACCGGCTGGACCGAGACCGGCCGCTTACTGCCGGCGTCGAGGGTGAAAAGGAACGAATCGTCGGCCACCGCCAGAAGCTGTCCGTTGGTGTCGTAGGTCAGTCCTGACAGTTCGGAGACCGGAACGCCGCCCAGCACGGTCTTGTCGAGGTGGTCGGAGAATCCTTCCACGTTGACCCACCGGGAACAGGCGCTGTCGGTGCCGCCTGGAGCGCCGTGGGGGTTGCCGCTCGCACCGATGGCTTGAGCTGAGGAAATAGTGGCCAGCGAGGCGACCGCCATCAACAGGGATGCTGCAAGGACGTGCAAACGCACAGACCGTCCCTCTCAATTCCGTTGTAGCTTAACTGGGTTGCAAGCACTCTTGTCTACGCGCGTCGTACAGCGCGTTACGAACTCGTAAAATCTTCCTGGGTGCCGCAGCAGCACCGCCGGGCCCGGCGCTCCTTCCCTCGCCGGGCAGCGCGGCCGTACCGGGCGTTCGCGACGGAGCGTCGGTCAGGAGGCGCATACGGGCTGAGACACCGGGGCGTTCCTGCGTTCCAGCAGCGTGATGGTGACGATCGGACAGGTCGAGCCGGACGGGTTCGGCCAAGGGCGAGCGGGACGCGGCGGCGGCGCGGCGTCGATCGGTCATGTCGTGATCCTTGCAGAACGCGGCACCAGGACGTCGCCTCCGAACCGGCGGCAAGCGGCACCACGGCGGCAGGAACGTCGCGGAGAACCGCTTTGCCCTCCCTGGCCGCCTCGCCGAAGCGTCGGCCGTTCACCCGCGGCGCCCTCACCTCCACCGTCCCGGCGGCCGTGACCACGGTGCGTGCCCGGTGAGAGCAGTGTGCGGGCGACCGGGCCGCGACGGCCGACCGTGCCCGTTCGCCGACGCCGCGGCTGTACGGCGGTCGGCTCCGGGCGCGCCCGCGAGCGGCGGGGCACGGCACGCGTCGGCGAATGTCCACGGAGCGCGGGGGGAACGTCCGGTCCACCATGCGGCGGATCCGGGTGTGCTCCGGCGGGTCGAGGTGGAGGAGGCTGCCATGACCGTCGCGCGTGCGTCGTGAGCGCAGAGACCACCGCGACGGAGGCACGCGATGACGAACGCGGTGACACGACGTGGCTCAGAAAGGCGGCCCTGGGGACGCGGATGCCCCGTACCCGATCTCCTGCCACGTCGGCTCTACTGCTTCCGCCCGGGCTTGAGGTGGGTGTCGAACCAGTCGATCGCGGCCGACGAGGAGAGTTCGAACTGCTCGACGTAGGGCGAGAAGTGGTCGCCGTCCATGAGGACGAGCTTCTTCGGCTCCCGGGCGCGGTCGAAGCCGTCGAGGGCGATGTCGGTGGGGGCGACGTCGTCGTCCTTGGCCACGAGCATCAGCAGCGGGGTGGGCGCGATGCGGGAGATCCACTGCCCGGGTTCATAGGCGCGGGCCCGGCGGTTGGATTGCAGGGTGACCTCGTTGGTCCACTTGTCCTCCGGCGCCCAGTTCAGGTAGAACTCCACCGCGCTCTTCTGGCGGTAGGCCGCCTGGTTGCCGGGGTCGGCGTCGACGAACGGCACGTAGACGGGCGGCTTGCCGGCCAGCTGGTCGCGTTCGTCCTGGTTGAAGCGGTCGTTCAGAGCGCCCACCTCGTGCGGCGGCACGCGGCGCAGTCCGGTCTCGTAGCCGCTGACCGTGGGGACCTGTGCGTAGACGGCCTTGATGCGGCGGTCGGTCGCCCCGAGGACCAGGGTGTGTCCGCCGGCGTAGCTGGATCCCCAGATGCCGATGCGCTGTTCGTCGACCTCGTCGCGGGTGCCCAGATAGGTGATCACCCCCGCCAGTCCGCGATCTGCTGGTGGGGGTCGATGTCGTGGCGGGGGGTGCCTTGGCTGTCGCCGAAGTTACGGTGGTCGTGCAGCAGGACCGCGTAACCGGCCTCGCTGATGCGCCGGGCGATGTGCTCGATGCCGTGGTAGCGGGTACCGCCGAAGCCGTGGGCCATGGTGACGGCGGGCAACGGCTTGTCGGCGTTGTCAGGAAGGAACAGCCAGGCGGCCAGTTCGATGCCGTCGGGCAGGGGGATCTGTACGTCGATGCGCTCGGTCAAGGTGAACACCCTTTCGGTTCGGTCCAGCCGCTGTCGTCCCGGGGCGACCGGAGGTCATGGAGAAGTGGCTGTCGCCGGGGTCCTGAGGGGACGTTCGCACGACTGCGTCGGAGGTGCGTTTCGCGCCGGCGGTCACGAGGAGGGCTGCGAGCAGTCTGCGGATCAGTTCAGGTCGGAGGGGATGGCGGCCATCGCCCGGCCCAGTTCCCGTTCGGTCTCGCCGCGCGTCTGCAGGCCGTTCTGGAACAACCAGGCGGCGCGGGTGCCGACGGAGCCTTCGCGGACCAGGTGCTGGAAGACGACGGCGGCAGCGCGGATCTCGTCGTCGGACGGCGCGTCGACACGGATGACGGCCGCCTTGGTGGCGGTGACGGCGTCCGCGGGGAAGCTGGCCACACGGTGGGCGAACCGGTCGACGACGTCGTCGAGTTCGGCGTCGGGCACGGCCCGGTTGATCCAGCCGTAGCGCTCGGCGAGATCGGCGGTGTAGTCGTCGGCGCCCAGCAGCACCTCCAGGGTGCGGCCGGTGCCCATCAGCCGGGCCAGACGCTCGACGCCGCCCGCGCCGGGCGGTGCCCCGAAGCCCACCTCGGGCTGGCCCAGGACCGCGGTCTCCCTCGCCGCGAAGCGGACGTCGCAGGCGAGCAGGAACTCGCTGCCCGCACCGCGGGCACGGCCGCGCAGCTTGCCGATGGTGACGACCGGCAGGCGGCTCAGGCGCTGGAAGAGCATGCCGAGCGAGGCGTCGCCGGGGCCGCCGGCCTTGGCGGCCTCGGCGGTGTACTCGGGGACCTTGGTCAGGTCCACGTGCGGCAGGAAGAAGTCCGGGTCGGCGCTGTCGAACACCACCGCTCGGTAGGGGGTGGGACCGCTCAGATGGCCGATGAGGGCGACCAGGTCCCGGACGAGTTCCGGACCGATCAGGTTGAGAGGCGGGGCGTCGAACGTCGCGTACAGGACACCGCCGTCGGCACGCGTGCGGATGGTCTCCGTCCGCGGCATGACATCGTCAGGCATTTCACTTCCTCCGTCGCGGGCCCTCGGTGGACGCCCGTCCTCGTCATCATGAGCACACCTGGTTTAAAAATGCAACCGGACGTTACGGCACGCTTCCCGAAGTCGCGTTCCGTGGGACCGGCCGTCACACACGGCCATCCGCTCCGCTTGCCCGTGCTTTGGTTTAAATTTGAAACCTGACACACCGAGAGAGGACGCACCGATGCGGAAGACGGATCTCAGCGACTCGACCTGCCCGATCGCCCGGTCGCTCAGCGAGGTGGGCGACTGGTGGTCGATGCTCATCGTCCGGGACGCCCTGAACGGAGTGAGCCGGTTCAGCGACTTCCAGCGCAGCCTGGGGTGCGCGCGCAACATCCTCAGCGCACGGCTGAGCAAGCTGGTGGAGGCGGGGGTCCTCACGATAGAGCCGGCTTCCGACGGCAGCGCCTACCACCAGTACCGGCTCACCGAGAAGGGGAAGGCGCTGAGGGTCGCGTTGGTGGCGCTACGGCAGTGGGGCGAGGCCCACCTCTTCGACGGCGAGGAGGATCGGCTGCAGCTGGTCGACACCAGGGACGGCAAGGCGGTGGCACGGCTGGAGATGCGGGCCCATGACGGGCGCGCTCTCACGGTCGACGAAGTCGAGATCCGGACCACCTCCGGAGCGAGTACCGCCGGCCCCGCGGCATCTACCTGAGCGCCGACGCCCCCCCAGGACATCGAACGCTCCCTGCGCGCCTCCGGGCTCGGCCCCGACGACGTGGACCTCATCGTCACCACCGACGGCGAAGCCATTCTCGGCATCGGCGACTGGGGCGTGGGCGGCATCGACATCGCGGTCGGCAAGCTCGCCGTCTACACCGCTGCCGCGGGCATCGACCCGCACCGCACCCTCGCGGTGATGCTGGACGTGGGCACCAACCGCGAGGAACTCCTCGGCGACCCCCTCTACCTCGGCACGCACCACAGGCGCGTCGACCGGGAGACCTACGACTCCTTCATCGACGCCTTCGTCAGCACGGCCACGGCGCTGTTCCCCAAGGCACTGCTGCACTGGGAGGACTTCGGCCCGGCCAATGCCCGCCGCATCCTGGATGCGCTACCACGAGAAGGTCCTCACCTTCAACGACGACATCCAGGGCAGCGGCGCCGTCAATCTGGCCGCCGTCCTGTCCGGCGTCGCGGCCAGTGGCCTTCCTCTGCGCGAGCACCGCATCGTCGTCTTCGGCGCCGGCACCGCGGGCATCGGCGTCGCGGACCAACTGCGGGACGCGCTCGTCGCCGACGGGCTGAGTCCCGAGCAGGCCACCGCCCGGATCTGGGCACTGGACCGGCACGGGCTGCTCACCGCGGGGCAGCGCGATATCCGCGACTTCCAACTGCGTTACGCCCGCGCTGCGGCCGACGTCGAGGGCTGGCACCACGACGACGCCATCAGCGGCATCCCGTTGGCCGAAGTGGTCGCACGCGTGCGGCCCACCATCTTGATCGGCACCTCCGGCCAGGGCGGCGCCTTCACCGAGGACATCGTCCGCACCATGGCCGCGCACGCCGACCGGCCGATCATCCTGCCCATGTCCAACCCGACCCGTCTGGCCGAGGCCGTCCCCGCCGACCTCCTGGCCTGGTCCGAGGGCCGCGCCCTGATCGCCACCGGCAGCCCCTTCGGCCCGGTCGACCAGGGGGGCGTCACCTACCAGGTCGGGCAGGCCAACAACGCGCTGGTCTTCCCCGGACTCGGCCTGGGCGCCCTGGTCGCCGAGGCCGACCGCGTCACCGACGCCATGCTGACCGCGGCCGCACACGCCGTCGCCGCGCAGACCGACGCCACCATCGCCGGCGCTCCGATCCTGCCGCTGATCACACAGCTCCACGAGACGTCGGTCGCGGTCGCCGTCGCTGTCGCCCGGGCCGCCGCGGACGACGGCGTGGCCCGCGCGACGGTCGACGAGCGCATCGAAGAGCGCATCCGGGCAGCCATGTGGACGCCGTCCTACCGGCCCATCAGGGCCGTCTGATCCCGCGGCACCCCACGAGGCCGACGGCCCGTGCCCCCCTTGGCCCCGCCGGCGGGGCGGGGCCGTCACCCTGGTCTTCCGGACGCCCACCTACTCGCCTTGGTGCCGGTGGCCGCCGCAGCCGTGATGGCGGCCGGGCCGCACCTAAGAGACCACACGGATAGGCGGGCCGGCGTCGCGGGTCGACGGCTCTCGCCTGGCGGCGTTGTCGTCGGTCGCCGCAGCTCCGCTGCGTCTCCCTTCTCCGCCTTGCCAAACTCGGCCCTCGACCCGCTCCTTCCTCCACCCCGCCTATCCGCGCGACCTCTCAGCGTTCAGGGCGCGCAGGGCCTCCTTGTGGTCCTGCGCCCAGGACGTGAAGGACTCCAGCCGCGGGTTGATCCCGCGAGTCCACTCCACATCGCGTGCCGCGGTGAACTCCGCCTCGTTCTCCGCCATGAACTGCAGGTTGTTGGCGAACTCCACCGCGTGCGGGAAGCCGAAGCCGCGGAACTCGTCCCACGTGTAAGGGCGGTAGGCGACCTTCTCGCCGACGGCGTCGGACAGCGCCGCGGCCATCTCCTCCCCGGTCAGGTGGTCACCCGCGATGCCCACGGTCCTGCCGATGTACTCGGGGCCGGCCCGGAAGAGGCCCAGAGCCGTGCGGCCGATGTCGGCCGCCGCATGTGCGGCGAGCCTGTGGTGGGCGAGCGGGATGGTGAGGATGAGCTCGCCTTCTTCGGTGCGGACGGGCCCCATTCCCAGGAACAGGTTCTCGTAGAACCAGGCCGTGCGCAGGAAGGTCGTGGGCACCTCCATCTCGTCGAAGAAGGCGTCCGCCGCGGCCTTCACATCCATGTGGGGCACTGTGTATCCGGCCATGGGCCGCGGGACCCTGTCGCCGGTGCGCTCGAAGAAGGGCCGCGTGTCCTCCAGAGAGGACCACACGACGTGACGGACGCCGGCCGCCCTGGCCGCCCGCGCCGCGTTGGCGGCCTGCTCCAGCTCCATGTCGACCCGGGACCTGGCCGCTTCTTGCTCCGGAGTCAGTTCGGCCCAGAAGTTCGTCATGACGAAGGCTCCGTGCGCCCCCTCCAGGGCGGCGACCAGGCTGGGCTCGTCGTCCAGATCGGCCGCGACGACCTCAGCACCCCGCGACGCGAGCCGCCGAGCTGCAGGAGAGGACGCGTCCCTGGTCAGGGCCCGCACCCTGAACTGCCCTTCCGTGTCGGCGAGGATGGCGTCCACCAGGCCGCCGCCCTGCCGCCCCGTCGCTCCGACGACCGCGATGACTCGTTGTTCCGACACGTCTGCTCCCGTACTCCTGAGAAGGGATCCGCTTGCTCACGGAGCACAATACTTGACTCATCAAGGATTCGGGTCGACGGCCCCGCATCGACGGCCGAGGCGCGCGCATCGCCCTCCCACGCCGGAGAGGCTGCCACGGGACGAACGTCACGTCTCAGGAGAGTTCTGACGGGCTTTTACCTGCGCGGCAGGGGAGACGGCGCTTCTGGTGATGACGACGGTGAGGAGGGATGCCATCTCCGCTGGGAAGTCGACGTGGGCGGCGAGGCGCGGGTCCTGCGCGTAGATCCGGGCGAGGGCGACCGGCTGCAGGCCGTGCCGTGAGGTTCGCCGCCGAGGGCTTCTCCAGCGTGCTGCACCAGGAGGTGTCCCCGCGGGACGCGTCGCGCTCGCCGAGCCCGGCGGCATGCGCACCGACTGGGCCGGGTCCTCGATGGAGATCCCGGAGTACGACGCCGCCTACGAACCCACCGTCGGCGCGCCGGCCAAGCACCTTCGCGGGTGGACGGGGACGGAGCCGATCGGCCCGGCCAAAGTCGCGCGCGTCTTCCTCGACCTGGCCGACCCCTGAGCCCCCGCTCCACCTTGTCCTCGGCGGCCACGCCGTGGACCGCGTCGCCGCCCATGCAGGCCCTCACCAGCGAGGACCAGAAGTGGGCCGACGTCGGCCGCTCCGTCGACTTCTCGGCCCCGGCGACCGGCCGCGAGGCGCCGCCCAGGCGGCTTCAGCCGCCGCGCCGCTGGTCGTCGCTCTGCCGGCGCAGCTGCTCGGCGTGCCGGGTGAGGGCTTCGACGCGCGCCGCGACCTCCGGATGCCGGGGCCGCAGGTGCACGTGGGTGGCCGCGAGGGGCGCCACGAGGCGAGCCGCGTCGTCGTGGGCGAGGGCTTCGTCGACGGCGGCGACGGCGGAGCCGGCGCCGGGCGGGAGGTCGGTCAGCGCGGTGACGTGAGCGGCGAGACGGCGCAGGTCAGCGGCATGGTCGCGCGCCCAGGCGGTGACGGTGCGATCGGCGGCACGCCGGTCCCTGGTCGCCTTCACGCGCTGCTCACCGGTGCTGCCCGCCGCTCCCGGCTGCAGTCGCAGATAGCGGCGTTCGGCGGCCTGACGACTGGCGACCCCCAGCGGACCGGCCAGGTCGGCCCAGCTGGCCCCGGCGGCTCTGGCGGTGACGATCAGCCCTCGCTCCCAACCGGCGAGCTGCTCACGTACCTGCCGCAGCAGCAGCAAGGAGGCCAGGGCCTGTTCCGCGTCGCCGGCGCAGGGCGGCGACAGTCTCGCGTCCACGGCACGAGCCTCGCGCAGGGCATGGTCGATGGACCGCAAAGCCGCCGCTGCGGCGGGGAGGGGCACGGGACGGCCGTCATGGCCGTCCAACGGCGCTGGGGGCTCGGTGGCATCCACGGGGCCACTCCTCTTCGTCATCTGCTCGACGACTTCAAGATTTGTCATCGTTTCGATGACATGCTACAACGGAAGTGAGGTGAAGCGCATTGGCGGCACAACCCGAACGCTTGGAGGTGTTTCACATGTTGATGCGCACCGACCCGTTCCGTGAACTGGACCGTCTGACCCAGCAGTTGCTGGGTACGTCCGGCACCTGGACGCGGCCCTCGACGATGCCGATGGACGCGTACCGCGAGGGCGACCAGTACGTGATCGCCCTCGACCTGCCCGGCGTCATGCCCGACGCGATCGACATCGACGTCGAGCGCAACATGCTCACGGTCAAGGCCGAACGACGCCCCGTCGCCAAGGCCGACAACGTGCAGATGGAGCTGTCCGAGCGTCCCCTCGGCGTCTTCTCCCGGCAGCTCGTGCTCGCCGACACCTTGGACACCGAGAACATCGAGGCGAACTACGATGCCGGTGTCCTGACCCTGCGCATCCCGATCGCCGAGCGGGCCAAGCCCCGCAAGATCGCGATTGCGTCCGGCGGCGACCGCAAGCAGATCAGCGGCTGAGTTCCGGCGTCCTACCCGGGCACCCATGCGGCGGAGGACGGGCAGCGGTCTCCCTCACCGCGGTTCCGTCCTCCGCATCCGCACCACCCAAGGGGGAAACCGTGGCTATGCGAACTGATGTGTTCCTGAAACGTGTCCAGGAACGCGGCCAGTACCCGACCACGCAGGAAGCCGACCGGGCGGCCCGCGTGGTGCTCGGGCTGCTGGGCGCCCACGTGGTCGGCGAGGAGCGCGCCGAGCTCGCCGCCTGCGTGCCGGAGACGTACGCACTCATCCTGCTCAACCCTCTCAGGGCGGCCGAGCCGCTGGACGCGGAGCGTTTCGTGCGGGCCACCGCCGCCTGGATCGAAGGCGCCACAGAACAGACCGCCCGGTGGGACGTCGGCGCCGTCCTCAGCGTGGTCGCGGACGAGGCGGGACCGGACCTGTTGCGGCGGCTCCTCCTGCAGTTGCCGCCCGGCTACGACCTTCTGTTCGGCCGGCTCGAGCCGGTCTGAGCCCACGTCGCCGGGGGCGGGCACGCCCCCGGCCGCTCAACACCCCATCCCCCCTACGACACGGAGGAAGGCACGTCGATGTCCCCGCAGCGCCCAGTGGACTCCCCCGCCCCGGCAACGACGTTCGACGCTCTGGTCGAGCGCGTCCGCCACGAGGGCGCCTACGCCACACACGAGCGCGCCGAGCAGGCAGTGCGTGAGGTGCTGGCCGGCCTGGGCCGGCAGTTGACCGGCGACGAACGCGTCGCCCTCGCCGCCCGGCTCCCCATCGAGGCCGCCCTGGAGTTCACCGCCCAGGTGCCCCGCACGGAGCCGCTCACCGGATCCGCCTTCGTCAGCGAGCTGGCCGTCCGCACGGGCAGCACACCCGGTGCCGCACGGTGGGACGCCGGGACCGTTCTCACGGTACTCCGGCGTCTGGCCGGGGAGGACCTCGTCAGCCGCGTCCTCGCGCAGCTGCCCGGGGGGTACGCCCTGCTCTTCGGCCGCGCCGAACTGGCGCCGACCGGGTAGGGGCGCTGCGCCCGGCTTCGACCCGCGCCCTCCGGTGGAGAGGCGCGCTGAAGCACCGAGCAGAGGCGCGGCAAGGCCCCGGGAATGCCCCCGGGGCCTTGCCGTGTCCCGCGACCCGTCGGTGTCAGGCGGGCGTGAGTCCCGGGTTGCCGGCCTCGGTGACGAAGGAGCCGGCCGTGGTGATCGGGGCGCCGGGCGTGGTCACCGCGGACACCGTCTTGAAGTCGGCGCGGGCGGCGTCCTTGCCGAGGGTCACCAGGGCGTAGCCGCGGCGGCCGTTGTAGAACCTCAGGTGCGGGTTGGCCTGCATGTAGGCAGCCCAGTTGGACGGCTGGTCGGAGCCGTCCTTGCCACTGGTGATCGAGCTGGTGACGATCTCGGTGCCGAGGGTCTTCGACGCCGGGTCGTCGAAGTCCTTCTTGATGTCGAAGCCGTAGTGGACGTGGACGTCACCGGTGAGGACGACGAGGTTGTCCCGGCCGGAGGCCTCCCAGCCGTCCAGGAGGCGCTGCCGGGAGGCCGGGTAACCGTCCCAGGAGTCCATGGAGACCTTGAAGTCGGGCGTGCCGCGGTCCTTGCGCTGGGCGAAGGTGACCTGCTGGGGAACGATGTTCCAGGTCGCCTTGGAGGCGCGCCAGCCGTCGATGAGCCAGCGCTCCTGGGTCGCGCCCGTCATCGTGCGGGCCGGATCCTGCGACTGCGGTCCCGGGACCTGCCAGCCGTCGCCGTACGCCTGGTCGGAGCGGTACTGGCGGGTGTCGAGGATGTCGAACTGGGCGAGCCGCCCGAACTGCAGACGCCGGTAGAGCTGGGCGTCGGGGCCGTGCGGGAGCTGGCGACGGCGCAACGGCTGGTTCTCCCAGTACGCGCGGTAGGCCGAGGCCCGCCGCAGCAGGAACTCCTCCGTGGGCACCTCATTCTCGGGAGTGCCGTCCGCGTAGTTGTTCTCCGTCTCGTGGTCGTCCCAGGTGACCACGAACGGGTGCGCCGCGTGGGCCGCCATCAGGTCGGGGTCCGACTTGTACAGGGCGTAGCGGAGCCGGTAGTCCTCCAGCGTGACCGTCTCGCGGTTGAAGTGCGAGGGCAGCAGGCGGTCGGTGTAGGCCCGGGCGCCGCCGGTGGCGGTCACCGCGTACTCGTAGAGGTAGTCCCCGAGGTGGAAGACGGCGTCGACGTCCTCGTCCGCCAGATGACGGTAGGCGGTGAAGTAGCCGTCGTGGTAGGCCTGGCAGGACACCGCCGCCAGACGCAGTTCGCTCAGGCGGGCGCCCTTCGACGGGGCGGTGCGGGTGCGGCCCACGGGGCTCGTCCACTGGCCCACGCGGAACCGGTAGTACAGGACGCGGTCGGGGTCCAGGCCCTCCACCTCCACGTGCACGGCGTGGTTGTACTCCGGGTGCGCGTCGGCGGTGCCACGCCTGGCCACGCGGGTGAAACGCTCGTCGTGGGCGAGTTCCCAGCGCACAGTGAAGCGCTTCTGCGGCAGGCCGCTGCCGCTCTCGTACGGACGGGGGGCGAGCCGGGTCCACAGCAGCACCGAGTCGGGCATCGGGTCGCCCGACGCCACGCCGAGCGTGAAGGGGTTCTCGGTGATCCGGGCCGCGCTCGCCTCGGCCGCCGCGGCGGTCCCGCCCAGCGGGATGTTCACGGCGAACGCCAGTGTGGCCGCCGCGCCGGTGACGGTGAGGAAGCGGCGTCTGTCCATGTGGCGTACGGCATCGCGCAGTGCGGCGGAGTGCCCGGACGAGATGGGTGCTGCGGAAGGCTTCATATGGGTGCGCGCTCCCTGACGTGGTGTACGGCCGTTGTCGCCCGGCCGGTGATGTCAGGGCATTGCAGTGGTGCAGGGCGGCACGCGGTCACCGGGAGGGTGGCGCGTACATGTATGCCCGGTGACCGTTGGCCCACCGCGGTTGCCGGGTCTCGCCCTTCACGATCCCCGCACGAACTCGTCACCTGGTAGCGGTGGTTGACCACACCGCCGACGGCCCAGGCCGGTCGGGACGACGCCGGCCGGAACGCTGTTCCACTCCCGCGCGTAGCGGTCGCGGACGCCGCTCGGCAGACCCGTCCCCAAAGGGTTCGGTCGCGGCGAGGCCGCCCCCCCGAGGGGGACCGGCCGAGGCCGTGCGGCCAGGTGCGCTCCGGGGTGCGCGGCGGCCCCTGGCAAGGGGCCGCCGGCACCGGTTCCGGCGCCCGCCTGGCTACTTGCGCTTCAAGGTGAAGTCGGCGGTGACCGTCGCTCCCTTCTTCAGCTTCACCGTCGTGACGGTCGGCTGGTAGCCGTCCTTGGCGACGATGACGGTGAGCGGGTTGTTGCGGACGTCGAGCCACAGGGCGTACGTGCCGTCGGCGGACGTGGTGAGCGTGTAGCTCGTGGCCCAGCTGTCGATCTGCACGGTCGCCCCTGCCAGCGGTGCGCTGCCGCCGCCGGCCTTGTTGCCCATGACGACGCCGCTGATCTTCCCCCAGGTCTTGGGCGGGTTGACGTGCAGGCTGACCGGGACGGGGGCAGAGAGGTAAGGCGTGTCGGTGGCCAGGACCAGGCTCGCGGTCAGGTCACCGGGCTGGGTCACCGACTCCGCGGCGGCGTTCAGCGTGACGGTGACGGTCGCGCTCGCGCCCGGCTCGAGGGTGAGCTGCTGCACGCTCGTGCTCAGCCAGTCGACCTCGCTCGAACCGCCCTGGTCGTAGCCGGGCAGCAGCTCGACCCTGTTGGTCGGCCTGCCGGGGGCGTCACCGCCGCCGACCTTGTAGAAGCCGGGTGCGCCACCACCGCGGTAGGTCGGGACGGTGGCGTTGGGCAGGGTGTCCCAGGTGCCGGAAATCGGGTCGAAGGCCTGGCCGCGGTTGGTGAGGGCCATGTTGCCGACACCGCCGACCATCAGCAGCTGGCCGTTGGCCGCTGTGTAGGACGAACCCCACTGCGGGGCCGGGACGTCGGCGAGCTGCGACCAGCTGTCGGCACCCGGGTCGTAGACGTAGGAGTGGACGATGTCGTTGTCGCTCGAGCCCAGACCGCCGGCGCAGTAGATCAGGCCGTTGATGGCACCGCACGCCTCCCACGCGATGGGCTCGGGGTAGGCGGCGATCTGGGACCAGCTGTCGGAGGCCGCGTCGTAGACGCTGGCGTCGGTCGTGCCGCAGAAGTCGTCGCCGCAGCCGCCGATCATGTAGAGCTTGCCGTCCAGGACGGCGGTGCCGGAACCGGAGTACGGCTTGGGCGCGGACGCGCCCGTGGTCCAGCTGTCCGACTCGGGGTCGTAGATCTCCAGCTTCGCGACCGGGTAACCGTTCTCGCCCCAGCCGCCGGCAACGTAGAGCTTGCCGTCGATGAAGCCGTGCGCGGGGGCTTCCCGGGTGGCGGAGGCGCTCGCCAGCTTCGTCCAGCTGCCGGCGACCGGATCGAGCACGTACAGGTCCTTGACGTCGCTCGACCCGTTGAAGCCGAAGGCCGAGTAGATCTTGCCGTCCAGTGTGTCGACGGCGTTGTCCATCAGGGCGGCCGGCATGTTCGGGGCCGCCTGCCACGCGTCGCCGGCGGAGGCGGCCGCGGACGGTGCGGCCTTGCCGGCCGCCGCATGGGCCTTGCTGGACAGCGGGGTGAAGTCACCCTTGACGGCCTGCAGGTCGGCGCCCTTGGCCTGTTGGGTGAAGCCACCGGACTGCTCGCCCAGTTTGACCGTGGCGGCGGCGCCGCCGGTGTTCTTGACGGTCAGGTTCTGCGTCCTGGAACCGCCCCAGGCCACGGAGGCGGCGACGGAAGCCGGAGTGACGGTGACCTTCCCGGCCTTGAGCTTGAAGTTCGCCTGGACGGCGCTGTCGGCCCCGGCCTTGACGTTCTTGGTCAGCGCGGTGTACTTCGCCTTGGCGGCGACGTAGGGGTGGCTGCCGAAGGCGGTCGAGACGAACGAGTAGAAGCCGTCGGGCAGGTTCGGGTCGTCGGGTGTGGCGGTCGTGATGGTGTTCTCGGTGGGCTTGTCCTGGCTGGTGACCGTGGCGCCGACGATGCCGTCACCGGTGTTGGCGTCGGTCACGGTGCCCACGACCAGGCCGGCCGGGACGGCGGTGAGGTGCCGGTCGCCGACGAGGACGTTGTCGACGGCCCACCACCAGCCGAAGTTTCCGCTGAAGTGGAAGCGCAGCTGCACCTCGGCCTTGCCGGCGAAGTCGGCCAGCGATGCCTCGATGTGGTCACCGCTGACGTCCGATCCGGGCGACCAGACCGTGCTCCAGGTCTTGCCGCCGTCAGCGGTCGCCTCGAGGGTCGCGGTCTGGCCGAAGAACGATTTGTACTGGGTGTCGAAGGCCACCTCGGGATCGTTCATCCCGGTGAAGTCGTAGACCGGGCTGACCAGCGAGGTGTCCTGGGCGCCGGCTTCGCCGAAGTAGTCGCTGTCGACGATGGCGAAGGCACCGTCACCACCGGTGTGGTTCCCCCGGCCGCCCGGGTCGTCGAACTGCCAGCCGCCCGTGGTGCCCTTGGCATTGACGACCGCCCAGCCGGCGGGCGGTGCGTCGGTGGCGGTGAACGATTCGGTGGTGCCTGCCACGTCGACCCGGTATCCGGGTGGGGCCGTCCAGGAGTCCACCGGGACCGTGACGCTCACCGTCTGCGCGGAACCGCCGACGCTGATCGTCTTGCTGACGGCCTTGTAGCCGGCGGTGGCCGCCGCGACGTGCAGGGTGTAGGAGTGCCCCTCGGGCAGGTCCAGGCTGTACGAGCCGGTCGCTGGGTCCGTCCACACCGCCCCGGGGACGCCGTCCGCGGTGATCTTGGCGTAGAGCGGCCAGCCGTGGCCGGAGCCGTCGGTGACCTTGCCGGCGATCGTCTGGCTCGGCACCGCGGTCAGGGCGAAGTTCCTGGTGACCGTCGCGTCCTCGTCGACCACGACCTCGTCGGCCGAGCCCGCGGCGTAGCCGAACGCCTCGACGGAGAGGTCGTAGGTGCCGGTGGGCACGGTCAGGGTGTACGCGCCGGAGGCGTTGGTGCGGGCGACGCCGGTGCCCGCCGTGACCGTGGCGCCGCTGACCGGCTTGCCGGTGGCGCTGTCGGTCACGGTTCCGGAGATCACGCCGTGCGCGCCGGTGCGGAACGCGCTCAGTCCGGCGGGCGTGCCGAGACCGGTCGGGCCGTCGAAGCCCTCGGCGCCGTTGCACAGGTACGACGGGGAGCAATTTCCGTTGCTGCCCGTGGTGATGTCGTTGAGACCGGTACCGGCCTCGTACGGGTAGGCGTTCGGGTACGAGCCGGCGACGGGGGTGCCGGCGGCGGCGTACACCGAGGCGATGATGGGCGCCGAGACGCTGGTGCCGCCGTAGACCGCCCAGCCGTTGTGGCCGTAGGTCTGGTAGACCGCCACGTCCTCCGCGACGGCCGACACGTCGGCCACCGCCCGGTTGTCACAGCCGGTGTCGTGCTGGAAGGCGGGCTTGGGCTCGTACAGGGAACACCCGGAACCGGCGTAGGTCCAAGCCGACTCGGTCCAGCCGCGCGGCGTCGACGAGGCTCGCGTCAGGGTGGTGCCACCGACCGCGGTCACGAACTGCGAGGCGGCCGGGTAGGACACGCCGTAGCCGTAGTCGCCGCTGGACGCGGTGATCGCGACGCCGGGGTGGTTGTAGTGGGCGTCCAGCTCCGTGACCTCGGACGGGTCCTCGCCGAACCCGCCGCGGTAGTCGGTGCCGTACGAGTTCGAAATGTACTTCGCACCGAGCGCGACGGCCTGGTCGACGGCCGCGGCCAGGTTCTCGAAGCTGTTGTCGTCGGCCTCGACCAGCAGGATGTGCGCGTTGGGCGCGATGGCGGAGACCATGTCGAGGTCGAGCGAGATCTCGCCGGCCCAGCCGGGGTCCGGCACCGGGTAGTCGGTGCCACCGCGCTGGTCGACCTTGCGGAAGCAGCCGTTGTCCGTGGTGCAGGCCGGCAGTCCGAACTGGGCCCGGTAGACGGCGAGGTCCGCCTCCGCGGTCGGGTCGTCGAAGGCGTCGATGATGGCGACGGTCTGTCCGCCACCGCCGTCAGGCGGCAGGTCGTAGGCACTCTGCAGATCGGTCGCGCCGTGTCCGGCCGGCGTGTCCACCGCGGGCATCAGGCCCTTGGCCTGCTTCACGTCGGTGCGGCGCAGGGCGAAGCAGCTGAAGTGGCCGGGCTCCGCCGAGTCGCAGGCCGGGTCGTAGGAGCGGCGGACGCCGGTGGCCGAGGCGGCGGGCTTGGTGCTCGTGGCACCCGCGGCCGATGCCGGCGCCGCCTGCACTCCGAGCACCGCGATCGCGGCGGCGCCGAGGAAGGCCATGGCTCTGGTGATCGGTCGACGGACCGGGTCGGTGGTTCCTGGTGATCTGAACAACATGTCTCCCATGCGTGGTTGCAGGGATCGCGAGCCGTGTGCGGCTCCTGACGAGGCGAACTCGAGAGCGTCCGCCACGGGAGCCCATTAGCGAGGTAGGTGATGTTCATGTCAACGATGCGGCTCAATGACGCCCATGACCGAGCGTCACCATGCGCACACCAAGAGCACACACTCCGGGATGGGTTGTCCGATGTTCTGGGCGGAATCGGTGCCTGCCCGTGTGCACTGCGTGAACACCGGACCTCGTTCCTTCACGACCGATCACTCAACGTGTCGAAGGCGTGAATACGACACGCGTCGTGAAGCCGCCAGCGACCACAGGCGCTCTCCCCGGCCCGCTCGGCTGTTCGCGCTGATCAACCCGCCCCGAGGGCGGCGACTCGGCGGCGGGCGGTCCGCACGCGAAGACGTACCCGTGCCGACCGCGGGGCCGGCCGGCGGCCAGGATTGAGCCAGTGCGGCGCCGCCACCGCGTTTCGAGCGCACGCTCCGTGTCCGGACGGCCCTCGCGGTCGCGGGCCCCCCGCCCAGGCGGGCCCGGTACGGGCCGGGAGCCCGGCCCCCCCCAGCAGGCGAGCCGGCCCCGCCGGCCCATGCTCCATGCGTGCGGCTCATGGCCGTTCACTCACCGGTGCGGGCCCGCGCACCGCCGCTCCAGCTCCCCCACCGCGAACCTGCGTCCGTGGCGGTCGCCCGGCACCGGCCCGATGCCGTCGCTCTCGCCGACGCACTGTCAGACCTGCCCACTACACTCACCGCGCGTGGCTCCTCCTGCCTGCCGTGCGCCCGTCGCACGTCCCGGCACGGGGAGCCGGACACCCCGGGATCTCGCCGGGGCGGTACTCCCAACGCGTCCGCGTCAGCGGTCATGTGACTGGATGTCACCTCTTGGTGCGTCCGGCGTGTGGCCCCTGGCCGCGGCGCGGCGCGGACCGCCGACGTCCTTGGCTACACGAAGAAGGGAAAGCACGTGAACACCGAGAAGGTTGCAGCCCGACGCCTCACGGCCGCGGAGGTGTCGGAGCTGGGCCTCCAGGACAAGATCTTCGTCACGGCGCAGACGGAGGAGCTCCGGCTCGACTGCTACGCACCGGCGACGCTGACCAAGTCGGGCAAGAGCTTCGAAGGCGGGTCCTTCACCGCGAGGACCGTCTTCGGCGACGAGATCCACATCCTGCCCGACAACGCCGAAGAGCCCGGGATATGGGTCGCCGACGAGGCGGGGGAGGAGATCGAGGTTCTTCAGAGCGCCGGAGTCCTCCTCAACCTCGCCCTCTTCGTGCCGGGCGGGAACCAGGAGTCCCTGGAGTCGCTGTACGCCGCCGCCAGGGAGGCGTTCGGCGCGGGCATCGTCCAGCGCTGGGACGAGGAGGTCGTCTCCGTCCCGGACGTGAAGATCGACCTGTTCGAGGAGCCGGCCCGCGGACGCAAGGGCAACGGCGGCCAGAACCGCGACCGCCGCGCCCTGGACATCTACCCCACCCGCGTACGGTTCATGGAGGCCAGCGCCGGCTGGAAGTTCGTCCTCGAACTGCACCAGGAACACGTCGACGACACCCCGACGATCTGAGCCGACCGCCCACGAGGCCACCTGTCGGCGCAACGCCCCCTCCCGGTCCGGGAGGGGGCTCCTTCGCGTTGGCGGCGCGCGCCGGTCGGCCTTCACGCTCCCGCGGACGCCCCTCTCGCCGTGGTGGTTCGGGTTCACGAACGCCGGGCGTGTGGATCGCGGGCGCGCCGCGAGTGGCGGCGCGACGTCCTCGTCGGCAATCCACCCCGTAGACATCCGATCTACGGATGTCTACGGGGCTGCAACCTCCGAACTCCCGATCGGAAATAACGAACTAAAGGGGCATAAGTTTGGCCGCAGCGAAAGCAAAGATCGGGTTGATTTGCCGTCAGCCGTTGACTTGGGCAGAAGGAGTTGGTTTTTTATGAATACTTCTCCGGGCTCCCGCACCCCCCGAAAGGGCACCCTTGCCGTGTCTGCTTCCTCCCGCCGTGACTTCCTCCGCATCGCCGGCGCCACTGGCGGAGGCCTCGCCCTGTCGGCCGGTCTCCCGCCCTTCGCCGCACACGCCGCTCCCACCCGCCCGTCCAGCGTGGACATCGTCCCGGAGGGCAAGGCCACGTCCCTCTGGTACCGGACGCCCGCCAGCGAGGCGCGCATCATCCAAGAGGCGCTGCCCGTGGGCAACGGCCGGATGGGCGCGCTCGTCGGCTGTGATCCGGCTGACGACTTCCTCTACCTCACCGACGGCGCGTTCTGGACCGGCGGCAGCAACGACACCCTGACCGACGACGGCCAACTTCATTACGGCCCCGACGACTTCGGCAGCTTCGGCCTCCTTGCCAAGCTGCGGATCGCGCTGCCCGGCCACTCCGGCAAGGAGGTGAGCTCCTACCGCCGCCAACTCGACCTGAGCAACGGCGTGGTCTCCGCGACGTACCAGTGCCGGGGCGACCACTACCGCCGCGAGGTGTACGCCAGCCACCCGGACGACGTGGTCGTCGTCCGGCTCACCGGCGGCCCGCACACCGGCACGATCTCGCTGTCCGGCACACACGACGAGACCACCACGGGCGGCGAGGGTCAGCTCTCCTTCTCGGGGACGCTGAAGAACGGGCTGCGCTACGCCGCCGCGGTCACGGCGGTCAGCTCCTCGGGCCGGGTCGGCGTGGAGGGCGACAAACTGTCCTTCGCCGGTTGCCGTGAACTGCTGATCGTGGTGTGCGGCGGCACCGACTACTCCCCCGACGCGGCGAAGGGCTTCCGCGAGCCGGGCACCGATCCCCTGGCCGTCGCCCGCGGCAAGACAGTCGCCGCGGCGAAGGTTCCGGGGAGGAAGCTGCTGGAGACCCACGTCTCCGACTACCACCGGCTCTACAACCGCTTCACCATCGACCTGGGCACGTCCTCGCCACTGCAGCGGTCGCTGGACTCCTGGTCGCGCATAGCCGTGCGGTACACCGACGCCTCCACGCCGGACCCGGAACTGGAGGCGGCCTACGTCCAGTACGGGCGCTATCTGACGATCACCGGCTCCCGCGACTGGCTGCCGATGAACCTCCAGGGCATCTGGGTGCACAACAACAACCCGGACTGGTACGCCGACTACCACACCGACATCAACGTCCAGATGAACTACTGGCTGGCCGACCCGGCGGGTCTCGGCGAGAACGCGTACGCCCTCGCCCGCTACTGCGTGTCGCAGCTGCCGGTCTGGACCGACGTCACCAAACGGCTGTTCAACGACTCCCGCAACCGCTTCCGCAACAGCTCGGGGAAGATCGCCGGATGGGCTGTCGCGTTCTCCACCAACATCCACGGCGGCAGCGGCTGGGCCTGGCACCCCTCCGGCAACGCCTGGCTGTGCAACTCGCTGTGGCGGCACTACGAGTACAGCCAGGACCGCGCGTATCTGGAACTGATCTACCCGGTCCTCAAAGGGGCGGCGGAGTTCTGGCAGGCGCGGCTGATCCCCACCACCGTCACCGACGAGAGCGGCGCGTCGCGGGAGGTCCTGATCGACGACACGTCCTGGTCGCCGGAGCACGGCCCGGACCGGAAGGGCAACACCTACGGGCAGGAACTGGCGTGGGAGCTCTTCGAGGAGTTCACGACCGCTTCCCGCGTGCTGGGCCGGGACACCGAACTGGCCGCCGAGCTGGGCGCGATGCAGAAACGGCTCTACCTGCCCCGGGTGAGCCCCAAGACCGGCTGGCTCGAGGAATGGATGACCCCCGACAACCTCGGCGAGGTCACGCACCGGCACCTGTCCCCGCTGGTCGGCTTCTACCCGGGTGACCGCATCGCCGCCGACACCGCCTCCCCGGCGCTGCTCGAGGGCGTCCGCGCACTGCTCACCGCCCGCGGCATGGACAGCTACGGCTGGGCATGCGCATGGCGCTCGCTGTGCTGGGCGCGGCTGAAGGACGCGGAGAAGGCCTACCAGCTCTACCTGACGGTCCTGCGGCCCTCCGTCACCAACGGCAACGGCACCTCGGCCAACTGGTTCGACATGTACAGCCAGGGCAGTTACACGATCTTCCAGATCGACGCGAACCTGGGCGGTGCCACCGCCGCGCTGGAGATGATCCTCTACTCCCGACCGGGCGTCATCGAGCTCCTGCCCGCGCTCCCCGCGGCCTGGGCGGCCAAGGGTTCGGTGACCGGTGCCGGCGCGCGCGGCGGTTTCGAGGTGGACCTGTCCTGGCGGGGCGGCAAGGTGACCGAGGCGACCGTCCGTAGCACGGGCGGGACCACGACCGAGCTGCGCGCCGGCGGCTTCCGCAAGCGGCTCTCCCTCAAGCCCGGCGGCTCGGTGACCGTTCGC
>NZ_JBYIQP010000095.1:0-24517 GCF_057707665.1 Actinacidiphila sp. bgisy167
GCGTGTGTCGCCACCCTGTTGCCGACTGCGCGCCAGCCGACTCAGTCCGGCTGCGGATCGGCGCGGAGGCGGCCGCATACGGCCGGCGGTTCGGATGCTGACGGCACAGTTCGGTCACCCACCGGGCTGCCCGGGATACGGCGGCCCGGCAGCGGCCGCAGCCTGGGAGTGGAGCGCGGCACGGTCCGTCTCTCCGCCGTCGGGCGCCTGGTTGCCGCGGTCGCGCGCCCCGCAGATTTACCGTGGGGGCCCGCTCCATGTGAGCGCTCAGTCCAACCAGCCATGCCATCGCGTCTGTATCGGCGCGCGCTCTCCTGATGCCCTCTTCTCCGCCAGTATCTGCTCGACGTGCGCCTCCCCTGCGGCCGTGAGATGGAAGTCCGCGTCCATGTCCTCGCTCGGCCACATGACGGCATAGGTGCACGGCGGCTCGACGGGACGAGTCGCGTACCAGAAGCCCGCTACCAGCACGGCGAGTGCGCACGCCAAGGCGCGTTGGCGAGAGGACCACTGGGCCCAGAGGGAGATCATGCGCAGAGGTTAGCTCTGTGCGGTGGGTCTGTCCGGCCCGTGCCTGATGCCGTCACCCCCGGGATCCAGACTCCAGTACCGTGCTTCCCCCTGTGCGGAGACGCAGGCACGTGCGGGCTGCGCCAACCCACGGCCTGCGACTTTCCGCCGAGCCAGGCACGCGCCCGGTGCCCCGGCGGATCCGGCCCCTCGGACGGGCCGTAGCGGTACAGCCGGCGGAACACCGCCCGGCACACGGGGGGGTGCGGTTGCCGCGATCGCGGCAAGCAGTCGCTCGCACAGCTTGACGGACGGCTACGTGCTGACCATCACCCAAGGAGCGCGTCGCAGAGCGGTGGCGGCCTCCAACTCCTGTCGCCCCTGCGTCTCAAGGATGGGGCGCCGACCACGACGGGCCCCCGCTGTACGACGGGACGGGGTCCGCGGGGCGTCGCCGCGGCTCAGCTCAGTCTCAGAGCCGGATCGTCATCCGCACGGTCACGTCGTCCCCGGCGGCGATGTCCTGGAGCTTGCGCACGGCGGCCTTCAGCGGCAGCAGATAGGCGCCGTCCCTGGGGAAGAGCGACGTCGTGAAGGTGGTGTCGCCGATCCCAGCCTCGACGGGGATGACTCCCCATCCGTAGGTGGCCAGCGCGGCCACCTCACGGATGCGATCGGACTCCTCGTCCGGCACGGTGGCGAAGTAGAACGGCGAGGGCCCGCGCCACTCGATCACGTGGCCGTCGAAGACGAGCTCCATGGGGGTGGGTCCTGTTCTTGTCCCGGAGGCCGGTGAGATCGCTCAGCGTACAGGCGGCCCCGCGGAGACGGGGGTACGCGGAACCGCCATTCGGTGAAACCCCGAGGCCGGCAGGGTCCTTGAGTCGAACCTCGGGCCCCCGTGATCACGAGCGCCCACGGCGCGGGCGGGGCTGCGAGGTTCCGGACGAGCCAGGAGCGAGAGCCGCTGCCGTCTCCGCGATCGGCACCGTGATCCCGAGGCCGTTCGGATGAACGGCTTCCTGCTCGGCGGCAAGGAGGACTACGCCGTCGACCGCGAGGCCTCCGAGGGACTGCTCAAGCTCGTCCCAAGCCTCAAGGGGCCGCCCCAACTGGCGCGCCGTCATCTCGGGGCCGCCCGGGGGGACGGCGCAGCGCCGCCTCGTCCACCTCGTGGACCTGCTCAGCCAGTCCTGGGGCTGGACCCCGAGCGACGGGTCGAGGGCGTCCGACTGGCGCTGATCTCGGTGCCAATGTGACGTCGGTCTCGCGTTGTCGTGGCGTCGGGGGGCGGGGCGGGGCGGGACGGTGGCGGGGCGGGGGGCGTCAGGGTGCCGAAAGGCGTGTGGGCCGCGCGGTGGTGTACTCGCGCCCGGGCGGCCTCCCGGCCGGACCCGGGCGGAGTGACGAACGCGACAGTGTTGCGCCGCCTCCATGGGCGGTTCATTGCCTTGTCTTTGCCAAGCCCGGGAAGGAATTCACCTTCCGGTAACACGCGGCCGCCGTCGGCGAGCCTGCGCCGGCATATCGCTGACGGTGCATGTGTTAGCGTTTCGAAGGTTCCTGCGTGACAACGGTGTCACTTTGCTCCGGGCCCGCGGACACAGCCGTCCGCCATGGAAGAGCCCCTGGTCCGAGGGGCGGTGCCCCGCGGAGCCCGATGTGGCGAAACCCGTTATCCGAGACCCACAGAAAAGCACTGCCAAAATTATGCAAGAAAGCCGAGCGGTCTGGCTCCCCTATCGGTCCGGCGAATTCTCCGGTCCGCTTCCCGACGGCCTGTCGTACCACTACTGGGACGGCCTTTCGGCCTTCCCGTCCGACCCCCGGGACGTGCGCTTCGTCGTCGTCCCGCCTGTGCCGGCCAAGCAGCACGAGATCCTGGACCGGCTGCTGAACGCCGCCGAGCGGCTGGAGGTCCTGCAGCTCCTCAGCTCCGGACACGACTACCTCGCCCCCTTCCTGGGACTGCTTCCCTCCGGCGCCCGCGTCTCCACGGCCAACGGCGTGCACGGCGAGGCCACGGCCGAGCTGGCGGTGACGCTGCTGCTGGCCGCGGAGCGCGGCCTCGACGACTTCTCCCGCCGGCACGCCCTGGGCCAGTGGCGGCCCCGGGTGTTCCCCACGCTCTCCGGCAAGGAGGTCATCGTCGTGGGCCAGGGGGCGGTCGGCAAGGCGGTGGCGGCGAGGCTGGCCCCGTTCGGCTGCCGGGTGGTCCGGCTGGCACGCACCGCGCGCGACACCGCGGACGGTCATGTGCACGGGTTCGAGGAACTGTCCTCGCTGCTGCCCTCCACCGACGCCGTCGTGCTGTGCGCGCCCCTGACGGACGAGACGCGCGACCTGATGGACGCTTCCCGCCTCGCGCTGATGAAGGACGGGTCCGTCCTGGTCAACGTGGCCAGGGGAGAACTCGTCGACACGCAGGCGCTGGTGCGGGAGGCCGGGAGCGGCCGGCTGCGCGCCGCCTTGGACGTCACCGCGCCGGAGCCGCTGCCGAGCGGCCATCCGCTGTGGTCCCTGCCGGGCGTGCTGATCACCCCGCACGTCGGAGCGTTCACCGACGCCTTCGTCCCCGCTTCCCTCGCCTTCATCGCGCAGCAGCTGGGTCGCTACGCGCGCGGCGAGGAGCTGGCGAACGTCCTGCCTCTTCTGGTCGCCGCGCACTGAGCGGCTGCCGGTCCCCGGGAGACACCCCGGGGACCGGCAGGCGGCCTCTCGAGGCGCACGACCCGCTCGCCGCCGTGCGGCGTCCGTCACAGGACGACCGGGCCGAGCCGCGGGCCCGCCGAGTCGGGCGCCAAGCGGCATGGGTGCCCAGCAGGAGGCCGCGGGCCGTCCGGGAGGGCGGGCCGCCAAGGCGGCGGGTCGTCAGGACCCCTGCGACGAGAACGGCGCGGCCGGCTCCGCCGCCGGTCCCACCCGCACGCGGATCTTCGACTGCCCGTGGCCCCGCAGTTCCCAGTCGTCCATGAAGCGGGCGCGCAGCCCGTGCCGGGCAGCCAGCTCCAACAGCGTCTCGGTGCGGTAGTAGAAGTCCTCGCGCAGTACGTGGTGTTCCTTCCCCTCGGTGCGGTCGAAGGTGAAGTCGAACCAGCCGTCCGGGGCCAGGATCCGGGGCACGTGTGCCAGGCACTCGTCGATGACCTTCAGCGGCGAGTGCGAGAAGACGCTGTGGGCGTGGACCACGTCGAAGTGGCGTTCCGGCAGGAAGTCGAACGTCAGGTCGTGGGTCAGGGTCAGATACGGCAGCTTGCGCTGCAGGCCCCGCTCGGTGACGGTGCGCTTGGCGGCGATCAGGATGTCGGGGGAGATGTCGATGCCGTAGTAGTGGCCGGTGTCGAGGTAGTCGATGAGGCGCCAGCCCGCCCGCAGGTTGCCGCACCCGATGTCCAGCACCCGGTGCCGCGGCTCCAGGCCGTGTTCGCACAGGTAGTCGAACTGCATCTCGCCCAGCGCCAGCCAGCGGTCGTGGCTGCGGCTGCCGACGGCCGCCTCCGGGTCGCGCGCGGTGTCGCTGGCCATGACGGCCCGGTAGTACGCCACGTGGTCGCGGTGCCGGTGGGCGAGCCAGCGGTCCCGGGCGGCCCGGCGCGCGTGCGCGGCGACCCGCGTGGGGTGCCGGAGGGCGTAGCCGACCTTGTGGGTGAGGCTCGTCCGGTCGACCTGGAGGTTCTTCCTGGTGGCCATGGCGGTGCTCCCTCGAAGGGTCACGGGCGGGTGAGCTTTCGTCCCCTTCCGGGAGGCTGCCACGCGGCGCCCCCGTCGTTCCCCCGCCGAACGGGTGGTGCGTACGTGCGGGGGCCGTCGGCGGGGACCCGCTCGTACGCACCGCCGCCTGCTCCGCCTGCCGGCCTCCCGGCGGGCAGACGGCGGTCAGCCGGTGGTGAGGCGGTTGATCTGGCGGAGCTTGTTGGTGGCGTCGAGGGCGGCCACCTTGTACGACTCGGCGAGGGTCGGGTAGTTGAACACCGCGTCGACCAGGTAGTCCACCGTGCTGCCGCAGCCCATCACCGCCTGGCCGATGTGCAGGAGCTCCGTGGCGCCGGAGCCGAAGCAGTGGACGCCCAGCAGGGTGCGGTCCTCCGTCGACACCAGCAGCTTCAGCATGCCGTGCGAGTCGCCGATGATCTGGCCGCGGGCCAGCTCGCGGTAGCGCGAGACGCCCACCTCGAAGGGCACGTTGTCGTCGGTGAGCTGGTCCTCCGTTCGGCCGACGAAGCTGATCTCCGGAATCGTGTAGATGCCGATCGGCTGCAGGCCGTTCATCGCGTTCACCGGTTCGCCGCAGGCGTGGTAGGCGGCGAGCCTGCCCTGCTCCATGGAGGTGGCCGCGAGCGCCGGGAAGCCGATGACGTCCCCGACGGCGTAGATGTGCGGCACGGAGGTGCGGTAGTGCTGGTCGACGGATATGCGGCCGCGCTGGTCGGCGGCCAGGCCCGCCTTGCCCAGGTCGAGGCTGTCGGTGAGGCCCTGCCGCCCGGCCGAGTACATGACGGCGTCCGCCGGGATCTTCTTCCCGCTCTGCAGGACGGTGAGAGCGCCCGTCGGATGCCGCTCCACGGCTGCCACGGTCTCGCCGAAGCGGAAGGTCACGGCGAGGTCACGCAGATGGTATTTGAGCGCCTCGACGACCTCGACGTCGCAGAAGTCCAGCATCCCCTCCCGCTGTTCGACGACCGTCACTTTGCTGCCCAGCGCGGCGAACATCGAGGCGTACTCGATGCCGATGACTCCTGCGCCGACGATGACCATGGAGCGCGGAACCCGGTCCAGGTTGAGCACGCTGTCGGAGTCCAGCACCGTGCGGTCGTCGAACTCCACGGTCGACGGACGGGCCGGGCGGGTACCGGTGGCGATGACGATGTTGTCGGCCGTCACCAGCACCTCACGACCGGCCGGGTCCTGCACGGCGACGGTGTGGTCGTCGGTGAAACGGCCGGTGCCCGTGAGCATGGTGACGCGATTGCGGGAGAGCTGACTGCGGATCACATCCACCTCGCGGCTCACCACATGCTGGGTGCGCGCGGTGAGGTCCGCGATGGTGATGTCCTCCTTGAGGCGGTAGCTCTGGCCGTACAGATCGCGCTGCGTGAGCCCGGTCAGGTAGAGCACGGCCTCACGCAGGGTCTTCGACGGGATGGTGCCGGTATGGATGGACACCCCGCCGACCATGTCGGGGCGGTCGACGACGGCGACCCGGCGGCCCAGCTTGGCCGCGGCGATGGCCGCTTTCTGGCCACCCGGGCCGGATCCGATGACGAGCAGGTCGTATGCGGTCACCCGAGGAGTCTGCCAGGCCGCGGCGTCCCCGGGAAGGAGTTGCCGACGGTGCGGCCGTGAGCTGTCCCCGAGCCCCCGGGCACGGGTACGGGACCCGCGCCCGGGGGCCCGCCGGGGGACGGGCTCGTGGGGCTCGGCGGGGCGGTACGGGCCGTGGAGGCCCGGGTGGCGCCGCGGGCCCCGGGCTGTGAGCCCGGATGACGCGTGGCCCGAGTGCCAAGCGGACGGGGGGATCAGCGGACCTCGGCGGGGGTGACGACCTCGGTGATGCCCCGGGCGGCCAGGTGTGCCGCGTCCGCTGCCCTCTCGGCGAGCACGAGTGCGGGCCGTACACCCTGGGCGGTCAGCGCTGCCCACGCCTCGAACACCTCGCCGCCGGGGGCGCAGCCGGCCCGCCGGGGGGCCGTCAGGCTGTCGCCGACATCGACGGCGAGTGCGGTCGTCCGGGGCCGCGGCGGCGCGTAGCCGCGCTCGCGCAGCTCCGCCACGGCGCGGGCCACGGCGGCGCCCGTCGGCTTGACCTCGCGGTCGTTGGTGAGGAGACCGAGGGTGTACTCGAGTTCGGGGAAGTCGGCGAGTGACCGGTCGACGTCGTGCGAACACCACCAGGTCACACCCCACACGTCCGCGCAGTCCAGGGCATTGGCGATGGTGGCGGCGGCGAAGGCCGGGGCGTGCTCCGGCGGGACCACGGGAGCGGGGGCGCCGACCTCCTGCAGCCAGACCGGTCGGTGGGGATCGGCGGCCCAGGCCTTGGACAGCTCGATCAGGTACGCCGCGTGGTGCTCGGTGGCGACGCCCGCGTGGCCGTGGCGCTGGGCCGTTCCGTTGAAGACCCAGGAGTGGACGGCGGTCGCGAAACCGAGCCTGGCGGCCAGGCCGGGGGTGAAGGCATGGCCGTCCTGGTACCAGGCGGCGTCGTACTCGGCGTGCAGGTGGAGCCTGCCGGGGGCGCCCCGCTCGCAGGCGTCGAGCATGAGGCGCAGCCAGGCCTCGGCCTCCGCCGGGCCGATGGGGTCCGGATCCGGGTGCGGCGTGCCCGAGAACTGGTTGATCTCGTTGCCGACGGTCATGCCGAGGAAGTTGGGCCGGTCGGCGAGTGCCGCGGCGAGGGTGCGCAGGTACTCGGCCTCGGCGGCGACGACATCCGGGTCGGTGAAGATGTTCCGGCGGTGCCAGGTGGCCGTCCAGGAGGGCAGGAAGTCGAAGCTCGACAGGTGGCCCTGCAGGCCGTCGACGTTGACGTCCAGTCCGCGGTCGGCGGCGGCGTCGACCAGCGCGACCAGCTGCTCCACGGCGCGCGGACGGATCAGGGTGCGGTTGGGCTGGAAGAGCGGCCACAGCGGGAAGACCCGGATGTGGTCCATGCCGAGGCGGGCGATGGAGTCCAGGTCGGCGCGGACGGCGTCGAGGTCGAAGTCGAGCCAGTGGTGGAACCAGCCCTGGCTGGGCGTGTAGTTGACGCCGAAGCGCGGTGTCATGGCGGTTCCCGTGGTCGTACGAGTGGGGGACGGGCGCGCGGCGGCGGAACCGGTGGTCGCGGGGCGGTCGGGGGATGTCCGTCCCGTGATCGGCGCGGCTGGGGGGAGCCGCCGCAGCGCGCCCACGACAAGGTGGCATTGCGCCAGAATAAAGTCAACTCGCGTCTCTCACTTGGCGCTTGGTGGGACATCAGCACAGGTCACCGGTGTGTCGCCAGTAATTGAGCGGAATCACTAATGCGCTTTAGGCGTGCTGCGCTCAAGCGCTTTAGCGCGCGTCCCTGTTCTGCTGGGGGATACTGGTCCCCGCGTCGTGCCGCCCGGGCCTGGCGCGCACGACGTCAGGCGGAGCATCCGAGGGGGCCCACGATCGCGGCGCACGAGCCACCGGTGGAGCCGCCGCCCGCTGCCGGGACCGGCCGACGCGTCTCTGTGCGGCGCCCCGCGGTGAAGCGGCGGCCCACGATGAAGGACATCGCCCGGCGGGCCGGTGTCTCGGAGAGCGCCGTCTCCTTCGCTCTCAACGACCGCCCCGGGGTCTCCGAGGCCACCCGCCGGCGCGTGCGCCAGGTCGCCGACCAGCTCGGCTGGCGGGCCAGCACCGCCGCGCGGGCCCTGTCGGGGGAGGGGGCCGCGACCGTGGGCCTGGTGCTCGCCCGCCCGGCGAGAACGTTGGGCGTGGAGTCGTTCTTCCTCCAGTTCGTCTCCGGCATCCAGGAGGTGCTCTCGGAACGCCATCTCGGCCTGCTCTTCCGGGTGGTGGCGGGCGCCGAGGAGGAGTGCGCGGTCTACCGCGGGTGGTGGGCCGAGCAGCGGGTCGACGGGGTCATCGTGGTGGATCCCCAGATCGGCGACCCGCGGCCCGCCCTGCTGGACTCCTTGGGGTTGCCCGCCGTGGTGGTCGGCGGGCGCGACGTCAACGGCGAGCCGCGGGCGGCCGCCCCGTACCCGGTGATCTCCAGTGTCCGGGTGGACGACGCGGCCGCCATGGGCGCGGTCGTCGAGTACCTTGCGGGCCTGGGCCACCGGCGGGTGGTGCACGTCGCGGGGCTGCCCGGCCTGGCGCACACCACGCGCCGCATCGCCTCGCTACGGGCCTGCGCCGCGCGGCTGGGGATGCCCGGGGTCCGCTCGGTCACCACCGACTACTCCGAGGGCCAGGGCGCGGAGGCCACCCGCCTGGCGCTGGCCGGGACCGAGCCGCCCACGGCGATCATCTACGACAACGACGTGATGGCGGTCGCGGGTGCCGGAGTGGCTCTCGAGATGGGACTGACCGTACCGCGCGACCTGTCGGTCGTCGCCTGGGAGGACTCGGCGCTCTGCCGGGCCACGCATCCGCGGCTTACCGCACTGGACCGCGACGCGACGGCCTTCGGGCGGCGCGCGGCGGAGGAGCTGGTCAGCCTGCTCGGCGGCGGCCCGGCGCGTGACCTGCCCCAGCCTATGCCGCAGCTCGTCGTCCGCGACAGCACGGCAGCGCCGCGGGGCTGAGCGGACCGCCGCGCGGCTGAGCCGCAGTGTCGCCGTGCCGCGCACCGCGGAGCCGGGCCGGGAGCGGCCGCGCTCGGCAGGCAGGGCACCGCCGCGCGTGGCCGACCGCGTGGTGCCGGGGGCAGTGGGCGGGTGCGGGTTCTTCTCACGCCCCCCGGGCGCACGGACGGGCGCACGGATACGGGTCGCGGACGAGGAGGGCGGGGGCTGGGCGCTCCTCGGCGGTGTGCGTGGGTGGCGTGGCGGGCATCAGGCACAACCGGGCTCCGTGACCCGTTCTGTCAGGCCGTCGCGCGTCGTGCCGTGCAGCTCCACGAACCGCAGGTCGGTCCGGGTAGCAGAACAGGAACCAGCGCGGCACGAAGCTGCGGTGCCGGCCTGCTCGGGTGCGCCGCGCCACCCCCATCCGGTTTCCGGGCAGTTGTGTCCGCGCTGCAGGTCTTCGGGGCGTCGGACAACGGTCCGGCCTTCGCTCGGCGCTTCCGCCAGTGCTTCCGCTCAGCTCTTCCGCTCACTCAGGACGCAGAACTCGTTGCCCTCCGGGTCGAGGAGGGTCACCCAGTGCTCGTCCTGCGCGATGTCGGCGCGCCGGGCACCGAGGGAGAGCAGCCGGGCTACCTCGGCCTTTTGATCCTCGGGGCGGAAGTCGGGGTGGAGCCGGTTCTTCGACGTCTTGCCCTCGGGGACAGGCACGAAGAGCAGCCCCGGCATCCGGTCCGGCTCAGGTCGGATCTCGACGATCTCCTCGGATTCGTCGACCACCACCCATCCGAGAGCCTCGGCCCACCAGTGCCCGAGAGCGACGGGGTCGGCGGAGTCGACGATGATCTGTTCCCATTCCAGTGCCATGGGCTTGATCATAGACAGGACCGGTGACTTCGACTCCCCCACTTCCGGCAGCTGCTGTTCGTGGGCAACCGCCCCGCCCCGCAGGCCCGCTGACCTGTCCACTGGTCGCGGTCGCAGCACGAGGGCAGCGCGGGTCCGAGACCACCGCCGCATCGTCCCTCAGCCTTCCTGCTGGACCGCGACCAGTGCGTCGCCGGTCTCCGTCCGGGAGTAGAGCACGGAACGCCCCGCCCGCCGCCGCCGTACCAGGCGGGCGTCCAGCAGCACCCGCAGATGGCGCCGCACGGAGCCGAGCCCCTGACCGGTCAGGGCGATCAACTGCGTGGTGCTCATCGGCGTCGCGAGCAGCACCAGGACCGCCGCGCGCGCCGGACCGAGCAGTACACCCAGCGCCTCGGGCACCCGCTCCCGCCCCGCCTCGGTCAGTGCTCCCGAGCACGGGTACACCACCGCGTACCGTATGTGGTCGTCCCAGGACACCCAGCCCGTGCTCGGGGTGACGGGAACGAACATCAGCCGGGCACCCGACAGGTCGCGGGGCGGGAGATCCCGCGTGTTGATCTGCAACCGGCCCTCGCCGAGCCAGCGCATTCCCCGGCGCATGCCGTCCAGTGCCTCCGCCCATCCGCCGCGCCCCAACCGGGCGGTGCGCGCCACGACGTCGGCCTCGATGACCCGCCGCCGACGCGGCCAGTCGGGCAGCACCGTGTGCGTCCAGACCCAGGCGACGACGTCGGCCGCGCGCTCCGGCAGATCGGCCCGGCACAGCGCCCGTGGGAGCGGTCCGCCGAGCGACACGGTCAGATGCCCGCGCGCGGCCTCCGGAGGGGTCAGCCGGATGCGCGCCAGCTCCTCCTCGAAGCAGGGGAGGCCGTCGCCGGCGGGCGTGGGCGTGAGGAAGTCCGCGTTCCAGGTGCGCCCCAGCGCGGCGCGCACCAGCAGCCCCGTCACCGGGTCGGCCGCCAGCCGCTCCCGGTACGCCGGCAGATGCGCCTCGAGCCAGCGGCGCTCGCCGGGGTGAGCGGCCGTGCCCCGGTCGAGAAGCTTGAGGGCCGCGATGGCCTCGGCCAGCGGGGAGACGACGAACCGGCTGCTGACCAGCGTCTCCGCGTCGACCAGCCACCAGCCCATGGTTCCCTCCCCCCACGCCCCGCACGGCCGCGTTTCGCGCCCGCGCGAAACATTTACCACCTGATCCCGGGCCGCTGAGACTCGGGGCCCATGCGCACCTACCAAGAACTCTTCCGCACGCCGGAGTTCACCCCGCTCTTCGTCTTCTCCACCGCGCAGGTCGCGGCGCAGACGGTGAGCGCCCTGGCCCTGGGCACCCTGGTCTACGACGCCACGGGCTCCCCGCTGCTGTCCGCCGTCGCCATGTTCGGCCCGTCCCTCGCGCAGGTGGCCGGGGCGGCGACCCTGCTGTCGGCGGCCGACCGGCTGCCGCCGCGTGCCGCGCTCATCGCGGTCGCCGCGCTGTTCTCGCTCGGCGCCGCGGCGCCGGCCGTACCCGGCCTGCCGATGTGGGCCGTCTTCGCCATCCTGACCGCATCGGGTCCCGTCGCCTCCCTCGGCGGCGGAGTGCGCTACGGACTGCTCCACGAGATCCTGCCCGAGGGCGGATTCCTCCTGGGCCGTTCCCTGCTGAACATGTCGACCGGCACCATGCAGATCTGCGGCTTCGCCGCCGGCGGGCTGCTGCTGGACGCACTGTCCCCGCGCGGGGTCCTGCTCGTCGGCGCCGCGCTCCACCTCGCGTCCGCGGTCGCCGCCCGGGCCGGCCTGAGGGCCAGGCCGCCACGCGCGGGAGGCCGGCCCTCGGCGGCCGAGACCTGGCGGACGAACGTGCTGTTGTGGTCCGCCCGGCCGCGCCGCTCCGTGTACCTCGCGCTCTGGGTGCCCAACGGCCTGATCGTCGGCTGTGAGTCGCTCTTCGTGCCCTACGCGCCCGACCACGCCGGACTGCTGCTGGCCGCCGCGGCCTGCGGCATGCTCGCCGGCGACACGGTGGCCGGCCGGTTCGTCCCGCCGATGTGGAGGGAACGCGCGGGCGCGGCGCTGCGACTGCTGCTCGCGGCCCCCTACCTGGTCTTCGTGCTGCACCCGGCGCCGCCCCTCGCGGCGGCCGTCGTCGCCCTCGCCTCCGTCGGCTATGCCGCGAGCCTGCTGCTGCAGGAGCGGCTGATGGCCCTGACCCCGGACGAACTCAGCGGTCACGCCCTCGGCCTGCACTCCTCGGGCATGCTCGCCTGTCAGGGACTGGGCGCCGCCCTCGCGGGGGCCGTCGCCCAGCACACCTCTCCGGCGGCCGCGATGACGGTCGTGGCCGCGGTCTCCCTCGCCGTGACCTTGGCGCTGGCCGCCGACCTGCGACCGGGCAGCGAGGCGGACCTCAGGCCCGTGGCTCCCGCCGCGGCGTCCCGTCGTCCAGTCCCGTGACGCGCATCGTGATGTTCAGCCGACCGGAGGCGAGACCGGTGGCCGGGTCGCCCGTGCCCGGATGGACCTTCGGCACACCGTGGTACGCGAAGCGGGACGGGCCGCCGAAGACGAAGAGGTCGCCGGAGGCGAGCTCCAGGTCGGTGTACGGGCGGTTGCGGCTCTCGGGGGTGCCGAAGCGGAAGACGCAGGTGTCGCCGATGGTCAGCGACACGACGGGGGCGTCGCTGCGTTCGTCCTTGTCCTGGTGCATCCCGAGCTTGGCGTCCCCGTCGTAGAAGTTGATCAGTGCGGTGTCGGGGGTGTAGCCGTCGCCCGCCGCAGGGTCCTCGTACGCCTCGACCAGGGCGCGGCGGCCCAGCGCGACCATCCAGTCCGGGAAGGGGGCGACCCGGGCGCCGTTCACGTCGTCCGCGGTGCGGGTGTAGCGGTACGGCAGCCAGTGCCAGCCGATGCAGACCGTCCGCACCGACATCACCCCGCCGCGGGGCAGACGGGTGTGCCGGATCGGCACCGGGCCCGTCGCCCATCCGCGGCAGGCGACGACCAGCTTCCACTGCTCGTCCATGGTGAGCCAGCCTGGGACGTGGACCGCGCCCGGCGCCACCCGCAACCGGGGACGCGGGATCAGCGCGTCCACCGGGCACCCCCGCCTTCCGGGGCGGCCGGTATGGGCCGGTCGGCGGTGCCGGCCGGCTGGGGTGCGGGCGCTGCGGGAGGCGGGGCCGTCTTCACGCCGCCCCGCGCCGGGCCTCGAGATCCAGCAGCAGTCGCTTGCGCTCCACCCCGCCCGCGTAGCCGGTCATGGCGCCCTTGGCGCCGACGACGCGGTGGCAGGGACGGACGACCAGCAGCGGGTTGCGGCCGATCGCGGTGCCGACCGCGCGCGACGAGGAACGCGGGACGCCCATCGCCTCGGCGACGTCCGCGTAGGTGAGCGTCGTGCCGTAGCCGATGGTCTCCAGGGTCGCCCACACCCGCTGCTGGAAACCGGTGCCCCCGGCGGTGAACTCGAGATCGAAGTCCCTCAGTTCGCCCGCGAAGTACGCCCGCAGTTGGTGGGTGACGTGGGCGAAGGCGGCGTCGTCGGCACGCGTGCCGTCCGCAAGGTCCGCCGGGACGACGCCGCCCTTCTGACCCGGCACCGACAGCGAGGAGAGCGCGGTGCCGCCGGTCGCGGTGGGCGACTCCTCACCGACCAGCAGCAGCTCGCCCAAGGGGCTGTCGAGTGTCGTGTAGAGCGTCATCGTCCTTGCCTTTCGTCAGTGCTCTCAGCGGCGTCCACTGTGGCGCCACGGCTCAGCGCCGACATCCGGCGGGCCGTACCCATGGCCCGGCCCCTGCGGGCGGATCCGCCGCGGCCGGCCGGCGCGCCACAGCGGGTGTGCCGCGCGCTCGGGCGGCAGCGGATCCCCGTCGTCACCACCGTGCTGAGCAGCCCGGCGTCGGGGTGGGTGCCGCGGCCGCGCACCACCACCCTCCTGCTGCTGGTCCCCAAGGTCGAGTCGCTCGTCACCCCTCCACTGTGCGGCATCGCGGGGGCGGGCCGCTGGCGGAAATCGGACGTCGCGTTCCCGGACGCGGAAGAGCGGCGGGCACGGGTCCCGACGCCCGTGCCGCACGACCGGCGGGGGAGACTTCGGGCCGGTCGACGGGGCGAGCCGCCCCCGTGTGTGCGACCGTGCGGGTCCGGAGCGCCTCGGTGATGCTGAAGAGGTGACAGCCAGCTCCGCCCCGCACGAACTGACCGGCCAGGAGGTACCCGAGCCGGGCCGCGCCAACTACACCGGTGCCGTCTACGGGTCCCTGCTGGCCGCCTCGGTGGTGGCCGGATCGAGCGCGGCGGGCCCGTACCCGCGGCTGCAGCTGGTGCTGCTGCTGATCTGCACCGGCCTGGTGTTCTGGGCCGCCCACGTCTACGCCGGCTTTGTCGGCGACCGGCTGCGCAGCGGCAAGGCCACCTGGCAGGAGGTCTGCCGGCTGTGCGTACGCGAGTGGCCGATCGTGCAGGCGGCGCTGCTGCCGGCGGTGGCTGTCGCGGTGAGCCCGCTGCTGGGGCTCGGATGGGAGGGCACGGGATGGCTGGCCCTGATCGTCGCCGTGGCCCAGCAGGTCGCATGGGCGGGCGCCGCCGTCATACGCGTGGGCGCGTCCAGCTGGGCGGTGGTGTCGGTGGGCGTCGTGAACCTGGTGCTGGGCTCGATCATCGTGGCGGCGAAGGTCGCCCTCCAGCACTGAGCGGTGGTGCCGGCGCCATGGCATACGGTCGTTCGGCGGCGTCGACGAGTGGGGCACGCGGTGCCCCGAGGCGGTGAACGCGCATGGCTCGCCGGCCCCGGGCAGGCGCCCGCAAGCCCACCCAGCTTCCCCAGGAGTCATGGCGCGCCGTGCTCCGGCGCACGGTGAAGGAGTTCTGGGCGGACCATCTGACGGACTGGGCTGCGGCCCTGACCTACTACGCCGTCCTGTCGGTCTTCCCCGCCCTGCTCGTCATGGCCTCGGCCGTCAGCCTGCTGGGCGGACCCGGTGTCGAGGGCCTGATCGCCAACACGAGCGGACTCGCGCCGGGGCCGGTGCGCGAGACGCTGACCGGCGTGCTCGGGCAGCTGCGGCGCGGCGTCGGACGAAACGGCCTCGCTCTCGCGGTCGGCGTCGTGGTCGCCGTGTGGTCGTCCTCCAACTATGTGGCGACCTTCATGCGGGCCGCCAACGCCCTCTATGACGTCGACGAGGGCAGGCCCCTGTGGAAGACACTGGCCGGCAGGTTCGTCATCCCCGTGGTGCTGCTGGTCGTCACGACGCTCATCGCGATCGGCGTGGTCTTCACCGGAGCCCTGGCGAGAAAGGCGGGTCAGGTGCTGGGGGTCGGCGACGCCGCGCTCGGTGTGTGGGGCGTCGTCAAGTGGCCGGTGATGCTGGTGCTGTTCGGCCTGGTTCTCGCACTCCTGTACGGGGCTGCACCCAATGTGCGGCACGGCGGCTTCCGCTGGGTGAGCCCCGGCAGCTGCCTGGCCGTGGTCATCTGGGCGGCCGCTTCCGCGCTCTTCAGCCTCTATGTGTCGGGCATCGCGGACTACACCAGGCTCTACGGAAGCCTGGGCGCCGTCATCGTCTTCCTCGTGTGGTTGTGGATCTCCAACATCGCCGTCCTCCTCGGCCTGGAGTTCAACGCCGAACTCGAGCGGGCCAGGGCCCGGCCGTACGGCGGCCTGGACGACGGCCCCGACGTCAAGGTGCCGAAGGCCGCCCCGCAGGACACCGAGCGCCTCCACACCGACGAAGGATGACGACGGGGGGCAGACACACCGGGGGTACCACGGGGAAGTCCGCGCCGGTGCCGTCGGGCCGCCGCGGCCTCACGGCCTTGAGCCCACGCCCGTCGCGACCTCGTGGAGCCGGCCGGCGGCCCCGCCCGGATCCAGCGGGGCGGTCGAGATGTCGCCCGCACCCTCGCGCAGGCCCGCGAGGAACTCCCCGATCGCCTGCGTGGCGGTGTGACGGGGCTCCCACCCCAGTTCCCGGCGGGCCCGCGTGATGTCCATCAGCGGCAGCATGAGCACCGCGTCGAACAGGCCGGGAGACGCCGGCACCAGATGCAGCCGCCACGCCCCTGCCAACGCCGCCCGTACCGCGCCGCGCGGCATGCGGACGACCTGCGCTCCGAGCAGCGCGGCGAGTTCGCCCGCGTCCAGCGGGGGATCGGCCGCCAGGTTGAAGGCGCCGCGGACAGGGCGGTGCACCGCGAGCCGGTAGGCCTCGGCCGCGTCGTCGGAATGCAGGGCCTGGAAACGCAGCCCGCGCATGTCCGGGACGACCGGCACGAGGCGCGGTCGCACGAGCCGGTTCGGCAGGAAGGGACCGGCGAACAGACGGCGTTGCTGGGCGGAGGCCTCCCGCTTGAAGATGAAGCCCGGCCGCATGCGCACCACGCGTACCTGAGGGTGTTCCCGCTCGAAGGTGTCGAGACAGCGTTCGACGTATGCCTTCTCCCGGCTGTAGGCGGCCCCGGGCCAGCCGTGCGTGGGCCAGGACTCGTCGACGGGGTACCGCTTGGGGCCGGGGGAGTAGGCCGCCACCGAGGAGGCGTGCACCAGGGTGGGCACACCGGCCTGTGCGACCGCCTCGAAGACGCGAATGGCGCCCAGGACGTTGGTGCGCCAGGTGATCGCCGGGTCGTGGGTGGGCTGCAGCAGCCAGCCCAGGTGGACGACGGCGTCCGCGCCGCGCAGGTGCTCCACGAGGCGCGTTCTGTCGTCGCCGATGTCGGCGTGCACCCACGAGGTGCGCTCGGGCCGCCACTCCTTGGGGATTCTCCGGGCGATGCCGACGACGTGCGCCACCGCCGGGTCGTCGCCGAGCGCCCGCACCAGGCTGGTCCCGACGTTTCCGGTCGCCCCCACGACGACGACGCGCAGGGCGCGGCCGCCGTCGGGTGCGGGGTCGTACGCGAGGTCGTGCGTCATGGTGCTCGCCTCCTGGGGGCCGCCGGGTGCGCCGGAGCACTGGGCGGCGCCGGGTCCGTTCGCCCCGGCCTCCCGGCGGCCTGTCCGATGCGTGTCCTGTGCCTGTCCCGGTGTCGGGGCGGCTACCCGGTGAGGGACGTTTCAGACCTCGGCCGCGGGCGCGCGCCGACCGCCTCGGCCATCCGGCGCACCGCCTCCGTGAGTACCTCGGGCGTCGTCGCGAGGTTCAGCCGTACGTGCCCCTGGCCGCCGGTGCCGAAGTCGGGCCCCGCGCTGAGGGCCACCCTGCCGCGGGCGAGGAAGGCGGCGGACGGGTCGTCGCCCAGCCCCAGTTTCCGGCAGTCCAGCCACGCAAGGTAGGTCCCCGGGGCCGGGCGATAGCGGATCTCCGGCAGGTGCTCGTCGAGCAGACCGGCGAGCAGCCGCCGGTTGTCGGCGAGATCGCCCAGCACGGCGTCCAGCCACGGACCGCCCTCGCGGAGCGCCGCGGTGTGAGCGATGACGCCCAGGTGGCTCGGTCCGTGGCTGACCTCCTCCGGCATGCGGGCGAGGTCGTCCGCCGCCTCGGGGCCGGCCAGGGCGAGAGCAGCCTTCAGCCCGGCCAGGTTCCAGCCCTTCGACGCGGACATCAGCGCCAGGCCGTTCTCACCGCCGGGCACGCTCAGATACGGCACGAACGCCGCCTCGGCCGTCACCAGGGGCGCGTGGATCTCGTCCGCCACGACCCGCACGCCGTACCTCCCGGCCAGCGCCGCCACCGCGGTCAGTTCCTCGGCGGTGTGCACCGTGCCGGTCGGATTGTGCGGGCTGCACAGCAGGTAGGCGGCCCGGCCGCCGCCGGTTGTGGACCGGGCGAAGGCCTTTTCCAGCGCCGCGAGGTCCAGCCGCAGGTCGGGGCCGAGCGGGGCCTCCACCACGCGGCGGCCCATGTGCGTCACGAACTGGTAGAAGGGCGGATAGACGGGGCAGTTGACGATCACGGAGTCCCCGGGCTCCGTGACGAGCCGCAGCATCTCGACGACCCCCAGCATCACGTCGGGGACGACGGACGCGCGCTCCACGACCAGGCCGTCCCATCCCCACCGTGCACGGGCGAAGTCCGCCAGGGCCTCCGCGTACGCGTCGCCCGCCGGATATCCCGTGTCGCCGACCGCGATCGCCTCCGTGAGCGCACGGGCCACGGGGCCGGCCAGCGGCACATCCATCTCCGCTACCCACAACGGCAGCACGTCCTCCGGATGCGTGCGCCACTTCATGCTCGTCCGGCGCCGCAACTGGTCGAGTGAGAGGCGGCGCAGCGGATGGTGGTCATTCGGCGAGATGTCCATGACGCCCAACATAGGCGCGGACCCGCAGCGGGGGCAGAGGGCCGCCGACAGGGCTGTTGCCGAACCGGCAAGAGAACTTGTCCCGTCGCGCGCGGGACCGCATTGTCGGGGGCGGGTCCATATCCGCGGCACAAAGGAGACGACATCCATGACCGACGGCAGCACCAGCGCCGAGCGCGCCGAGTCCGAGGCGGAGTTCTGGGATGCCCGCTACGCCGGGAGCGACCGCGTATGGAGCGGCGAGCCCAACATCGTCCTGGTGCGCCGGGTCGGCGGCCTCAAGCCCGGCAGGGCGCTCGACCTGGGCTGCGGCGAGGGCGCCGATGCGGTCTGGCTGGCCCGGAAGGGCTGGCGGGTCACCGCCGTCGACATCTCCCGCGTCGCCCTGGAGCGGGCCGCCGCCCATGCCGCGGCGGAGGGCATCGCCGCCGGGGTCATCGACTGGCAGCGCCATGACCTGGGCGAGACGTTCCCCGAGGGCGCCTACGACCTCGTCTCCGCGCAGTTCCTGCACTCGCCGTACGACATGCCCCGCGAGCGGATCCTGCGCGCCGCCGCGTCGGCCGTGGCGCCCGGTGGCGTGCTGCTGATCGTCGGGCACGCCGGTTTCCCGGCGTGGGAGACCGAGCCGCACCCGCACGTGCACTTCCCGACACCGCAGGAGGTGCTGGAGAGCCTCGACCTCGCCGAGGAGGAGTGGGAGGTGGTGCTGGCCGACGAGCACGAGCGCATCCAGAGCGACCCCGACGGGCGGCCCACGACCCGCGTGGACAACACCCTGGAACTCCGCCGCCTGGCGCGGTGACCCGCCGCGCGGCGGGCCTTCGCTCTACGCCCCTGGGGACGAGGAAGTGACGGGGCGTCATCGGCGTGCGCCCGCATACTCCTCCTCGTCCTCCTCCTCGTCGTACTCGTCGTCGTACTCGCCGTCCTCGGGTTCCTCGTCCTCTTCGTCCTCGTCCGCCAGGTCCTCCTCGTCCTCCTCGTCCTCCTCGTCCTCCTCGTCGTACTCGTCCTCGTCCTCCTCGTCCTCCTCGTCCTCCTCGTCCTCGTCTTCCGCGCCCTCTTCGTCTTCCTCGTCCTCGGGGTAGCCCTCCTCCTCGGGCTCTTCCTCGCCCTCGGGCTCTTCCTCGTCCTCCGGGTACTCCTCGCCTTCCTCGCCCTCTTCGGCCTCCTCCGCCTCGAGGGCCTCCTCGTGCGTGCGCACGACCTCGCCGTCGCGGATCTCGCCGCGCCAGCCGTCGGGTTCCTCGTTGGTGAGCGAGACGTAGCGGACGAAGTGTTTGAAGTCGAGCCGCAGCCGCCGGCCTTGGGCGCGCCAGATGTTGCCGGTCTTCTCGAACAGGCCGGAGGCGTAGTACTCGACGACGAGGACGATGCGGGTCAGGGTCGGAGTGAGCTCGTGGAAGCTGACGCAGCCACGCGTCGTGCCCTTGGCGCCGTCGGAACTCCAGATGATGCGCTCGTCCGGGACCTGTTCCACGACCGTGGCCTTCCAACCGCGGGTGGAGGGGCCGACTTTGACCTTCCAGTCGCTTGACGTGTCGTCGCCTTTGGAGACGCTGCGGACGCCCTTGGTGAAGGCGCTGAACTTCTCGAACTGGGTCCAGTGGTCGTAGGCGAAGCGGATCGGGACGCCGACGTCCTGGACCTCGACGATGTTCGTCACCTTCTGCGTACCGGACTTGCGGCCCTTGCCGGCCTTGCCGCCCTTGCCACCGCCGAGCATCTGCTTGGCCTTGTCGAACACGCCGCCTCCCAGCGCCTTGAGCGGTGAGTCGCCTTGAAGGATCTTCAGGCCGGCCTTGGGGAGCACCCCGCCGTTCTCGGCCACGCCCATCAACTGATCGGTGAGATCGGCGACCTTGTCGCCCGCCTTGTCGGCCAGGTTCCCCACCTGGGCGCCGACGAAGCCGGCGAGTTCGTCGCGCAGTTGGTCCAGGCCGGAGACCTGGCCGTTACCGGTGTCCTGTGCCGTCCTGGCCATCGGGCTACCTCCGCCGTGTGGACGTCTTCTTCGCCGCCGTCTTCTTCGCCGGTGCCTTGCGTGCCGTGGTCTTCCTGGTGGGCGCGGCGGTCTTCTTCGCCGCCGTCTTCTTCGCCGGTGCGGCCGTCTTCTTGGCCGCTGTCTTCTTGGCGGCGGTCTTCTTCGCCGGCTGGGCCTTCCTCGCGGGAGTCTTCCCCGCAGCCGACTTGCGTGCCGGGCGGCGCTCCGGTTCGCGCTCGGGCCCGGGCTGCCGACGCTTCTCGGCGCGGCGGCGTTGAGGCGGTTCCTCTTCACCCTCGCCCTCTTCGTCCTCCGCCTCGTCCTCGGCCTCCGCGCCGCCGGGTTCCTCCTCCGCCCTCGACGGGCGGCGCCGCTTCGGCCGGGGCTCGCCCGCGGCCTCCTCTTCTTCCCTGTCTTTCGGCTCGTATTCCTCTTCCGTGTCCTCTTCTTCGCCGCTCTTTTTCTTGGCCCCGATCCGGGACGTGCGGTCGTGCAACACGCCCGCCAGATCAGCCAGCTTGCGGTCCGCTGCAGCTGTGACGGCCTTGCGGCCGGCGTCCATCAGCTGGCCGCGCACCTGCTCGCCCAGGTCGGCGACCTGCGGAACGTCCTGCAGCTTGCGAATACCCTCGGTGACCAGTTGTTGCGGATCGAGTCCGGCGCGGCGACCTCCTGCGAGAAATGTCGCCATCGTGAAGGCGAGCCGTCCCTTCTTGGTGCGCCCGAGTACATAGCCACCGGCGACTGCGGCAGCAAGGGCGATCTTGGTCGTGTCCTTCATCAGCATTCCCTTCGGAAAGCGACCCGGCGCCGCACACGGGTTGTGGGGTGTATATGCTGAAATAGTACGTTTCTTAGTGGGGGTGGCGCTCTTCCGGAACCGGAGAACGGAATGGCCGCAAGCGACAGAAACGCCCGTGGCAGAAGCCCCAGGCGCGGCCGGGACGAGGCGGCTGCGGAGCGGCCGCGCAAGCGCTCCGCCGCATGGGCGATGCGGTCCGCCGCGGATCAGCTCTTCGAACTCCTCGGCCGCAGGCCGGAGTCCGTCTCGGCGGTCAAGCCCGCCGGCGAGGGATGGGAAGCGGACGTCGAGGTACTGGAGTTGGAGCGCGTGCCCGAGACCACCAGCGTGATGGCCACCTATCACGTGAAGCTCGACGAGGAGGGCGACCTGGTGGCCTACGAACGCACCCGCCGTTACACGCGGGGGCAGATCGACCGGCGCTTCTGAGAACGCGAGACGGCGAGGCGCTGAAGGGAGGCGCTATGACCGTGGTGCCGCAAGGCGGCGGCGGTATGTCCAGAGGCGGTACGGGGAGCCTGTACGACGTCCTGGAGCTCATCCTGGACCGAGGGCTCGTCATCGACGTCTTCGTGCGCGTGTCGCTGGTGGGCATCGAGATCCTCAAGATCGACGCGCGCATCGTCGTGGCCAGCGTCGACACGTATCTCCGCTTCGCCGAGGCGTGCAACCGCCTCGACCTGGAATCCGGCCGCAAACAACCCGCCCAGCTCACCGACCTCGTCGGCGAGATCACCGAGGGCGGCGCCAAGGGCAAGTCCAAGGGCGCGCTCAGCGGCGCCGTCGAGGCGGTCACGGGAGCCCTCAAGGGCGGCGATCAGGACGAGGAGGAGTACGAGGAAGAGCCCGTGGAGGAGGAAGCGGAGTACGAGGAGCAGCCCCGGCAGCGCAGGAGCAGCAGGCGCACCTCCCGGCGGGAGAGGGAATGACCATGGCCGTCTACGTCTACTCCATCACCTCGAAGGAACATCCGGCGCGCCTGGACGGCCTCACCCCCGTCGGCGGTTCCGACCGGCCGCTGCGAACGGTGACGAGTGCCGACCTGTCCGCCGTCGTGAGCGAGGCCCCCCAGGATCTGCGCCCGCGCCGCAAGGACGTGCTCGCCCACCAGGCGGTACAGGAGCGGCTGATGGCCGACGGCGCCGTGCTGCCGCTGCGCTTCGGCTTCACGGCGCCCGACGAGGACGCCGTGCGCGCCGTCCTGGAGGACCGTGCGGTCGAGTACCAGGAGAAACTGAAGAATCTGGAAGGCTGCGTCGAATACCACCTGAAGGTCTCGTGGGACGAGGACTCGCTGCTGCGCCGGATCCTCGACGAGAACGACGAGGCACGCCGGCTCAACGAGCAGATCCGCGGCGGAACGGCCTCCCCCGACATGCCGCTGATGCTGGGCGAACTGATCGCCAACGAGGTCGAGGCACGCCAGCAGGCCCTCGGGGCGGGCATCGTCGAGGCGTTGCGCCCCTTCGTCCGGGACGACGCGGCCACCGCCCCGGCGGGTCAGGACTTCCTGAGCGTCTCCTTCCTGGTGGACGACACCAAGGAGGAGATGTTCCTCGCCACCCAGCTCAGCCTGGCCAATCAGGTCGGCGAGGAGTGCGACTTCCGGCTGCTGGGACCGCTGCCCCCGTACAGCTTCGTGTGACGGGCACGAGCGCGGCGAGGAGCTGGGAGAACGGAGAGAGCGCGGGGACCGGGAACGAGGACGAGAAGGACACGAAGGACGGACGACGAGGAGGCGGTATGGGACTGTTCACACAGATCGTCACCCTCCCCCTCGCGCCGGTGCGCGGGGTGGGCTGGGTCGTCGAGCGGGTGCTCGAGGCCGCCGAGCGGGAGTACTACGACCCCGAGCCCGTCGAACGCGAACTCGCCGCCCTGGAGAAGGAACTCCTCGCCGGCCGGATCGACGAGGAGACCTTCGAGGCACGCGAGGAGGTCCTGCTCGACCGCCTCGAGGAGATCGCCGCCTTCCGGCGTGGCGAGCCGCCCCCCGAGACGAGGTGATGCTGTGACGGACTCCCCGGCCGGCCGGCTCGGTTCGTATCCCACGAGGGCCGCTCCGCAGCCGTCCCCCTACGGGCAGGGGTCGTCGGCAAACCTGGCCGACATCCTGGAGCGCGTCCTGGACAAAGGCATCGTCATCGCAGGCGACATCCAGATCAACCTGCTCGACATTGAACTGCTCACCATCAAGCTCCGGCTCCTTGTGGCCTCCGTCGACAAGGCCAAGGAGATGGGCATCGACTGGTGGGAGCACGACCCGTCGCTGTCCTCGCGCGCACACGGGGAGAGCAGCCTCGCGCGGGAGAACCAGCGGCTGCGCGAGGAGATCGAGGAGTTGAAGGGCGCGCGCGAACTGACGGACACGGCGCGCGGCAGCGTGGCCTCCCGCCACCGCACGCGGGCCTCCTCGGCGGCACACCGCCGCCGCGGCGGAGCCGGGACGGACGACGATGGATGACGACCGGGTCAGCTACGCGTACGCCGTACTGCGGGGCGGCGGCCTGCCGGGCGGCGTCGTGGAGGCGCTGACAGGCGTCGGGGGAGCCCCGGTGCGGCTGGTGACCTCCGGTCCGCTGGCCGCCGCCGTCAGCCCGGTGCCCGCGACGGACTTCCAGGAGGACGCCCTCCGTCGGCACCTGGAGAACCTGGACTGGCTGGAGGCCGTCGCCCGCGCCCACCACACCGTCATCGAGGCGCTCTCCGCACACACCACCGTGCTGCCGCTGCGGCTGGCCACGGTCTACCTGGACGACGAACGCGTCCGCGATGTGCTGCGGACCGGCGGCGATGCGTTCGCGGAGGTTCTGGACCGGCTGGCGGGCCACCTCGAATGGGGAGTCAAGGTCTACGTGGACGCTCCGGCCGCCGCCGGGCCCTCCGGTGCCGCCGAGGACCTCAGCCCCGGCCGCGCCTATCTCCAGGCCCGCCGAGCCCAGCGGCACTCCCGCGACGAGGCCTACCGTGGGGCCCAGGAAGCCGCCGCACGCGTCGAGAGGATCGGCCGCGAACTGGCGGCCGGGCACGCCCGGCACCGCGTGCAACAGGGCCAACTCGCCTCCGGCGCCGGGGAGAACGTCCTCAACGACGCATTCCTCGTCGCGCACGAACAAGCCGAGGCATTCCGCACCCGCGTCCGTGCCGCCGGCGAAGGACTGCGCGGGGTGCGCGTCGATGTCACGGGCCCCTGGGCCCCGTACTCCTTCGCCGCCCTCCCCGGCGCCCCCCGCCCGGATCCGGACGGGGACCCGGACGCGGCGAAAGCGGCGCCGTGACGGCGGCCGACCACGCCCCCGAACCCCTGGCGGAACGTCAGGTGGCCCTCGTGGACCTGCTCGACCGCCTCCTCAGCGGCGGAGTCGTCCTCACCGGCGACGTGGTGCTGTCCATCGCCGACATCGACCTCGTGCGCATCTCCCTGCGCGCGCTGATCGTCTCCATCAGCGAGCGCAACCCGTCCCCATGGGGGCAGGAGCCCGGACCATGACCGCCCCGGACCTGCCCGGCCGCGGCCGGCCCGCGGACCGCCTCGGCGAGGTCGCGGACGCCGCCGCCCGAGCCTTCCGCCTCCTGCCCGCCGTCCCGCGCGACACCGCGCCGTCCCGCCCGGCCCGCCGGATCAGCACCGACCCCGACACGGTGGAACGCGATCTCATGAAGCTCGTCCTGACCCTCGTCGAACTCCTTCGTCAGCTCATGGAGCGCCAGGCCCTCCACCGCGTCGACGCGGGCGACCTCACCGAGGAGGAGGAAGAACGCCTCGGCGCCACCCTGATGATCCTCCACGACCGGATGGAGGGCCTCTGCGAGCGGTACGGCCTCTCCATGGCGGACCTCAACCTCGACCTCGGTCCCCTGGGCACGCTCCTCCCGCCGGACTG
>NZ_JBYIQP010000096.1:0-24002 GCF_057707665.1 Actinacidiphila sp. bgisy167
ACCCCTCCCCCCCCCCCCCCCCCCCCCCCCCCCCCCCCCCCCCCCCCCCCCCCGGGCCCGTGGCGCGTCCGGACGCGTGCGGAGCGCCGCCCGGGACGGGAGCGGCGCGGGAGACGGGGCGGCGGCGGGCGGCCGCGGTGATGGGGCCGCCTGACGACACGGCCCGGCGACAGGACCTGGCGCCCGGGTCCGGTCGGCTCCGGGGCGGAAAACACAACCGCCCCCAAGGCGCGGCCTTGCGGCCGCGCCTGGGGGGCGGGACGTTTCTGCTTCCCGAGGGCGTCAGCCCTCCTCGTGCTGGACCGCGCGCCGGGCGTCCGCGTCGAGGACGCCCCAGCCGATCAGCTGCTCGGTCAGGACCGAGGGCGACTGGTCGTAGATGACGGCCAGGGTGCGCAGGTCGTCCTGGCGGATCGACAGCACCTTGCCGTTGTAGTCGCCGCGCTGGCTCTGGATGGTGGCGGCGTAGCGCTGCAGCGGACCGGCCTTGTCGGACGGCACCTGGCTCAGCCGCTCGAGGTCGAGGACGAGCTTCGGCGGCGGCTCGGCGGCACCGCCGGGCGCGGAACCGGGCAGCAGCTCCTGCACCGGAACGCCGTAGAAGTCGGCGAGCTCGGCGAGGCGCTGCACGGTCACGGCGCGGTCGCCGCGCTCGTAGGAACCGACCACCACGGCCTTCCAGCGGCCCTGGGACTTCTCCTCGACGCCGTGGAGGGAGAGTCCCTGCTGCGTGCGGATGGCGCGGAGCTTCGCTCCGAGCTGCTTGGCGTAATCGCTGGACATATGGCTCCCCGGACGGAAACTCAGTAACTCACTGTGAGGTTACGCAGCGTAATTGGAATCCGTCAAGCCGAATGGTCCACACCGGTCCCCCGGAAGAGCGAGGAATGGCCGGTCAGCGGCCTTTCGGCCGTGATCCGCGGTCGATCGTGGTACGGGCTGCGGATCGGCCCGGGAGGCCGCGCCAGGAGGCCGCCAGGCCCCCGCGAGGAGTGCGCCTGGGTGCCTGATACCGTGGAGCCGTACGTTTTGGCGTCCTTTAAGGCCCGTCCCGTGAGGCGGGGAAGGAGGTCCTTTTTCATGGCCACCATCGGTCCCGGCCCGGCCCGGCCCGTTCTCGAGGCCCCGGACATCGCGCGGGTGCTGACCCGTATCGCCCACGAGATCGTCGAACGCGCCAAGGGCGCGGACGACGTGGTGCTCCTCGGCATCCCGACCCGCGGCGTCCACCTGGCCCGCAGGCTCGCCGACAAGCTCGACGAGATCACCGGCGGCAAGGTCCCGGTCGGCTCGCTCGACATCACCATGTACCGCGACGACCTGCGGCTCGGTCCGGCGCGCGCGCTCGCCCGCACCGACATCCCCGCCGACGGGGTGGACGGCCGGCTGGTCGTCCTCGTCGACGACGTGCTGTTCTCCGGCCGCACGATCCGCGCCGCCCTCGACGCCCTCGGCGACATCGGACGCCCCCGCGCCGTCCAGCTCGCGGTCCTGGTCGACCGGGGTCATCGAGAGCTGCCCATCAGGGCCGACTACGTCGGCAAGAACATCCCCACATCGCTGCGCGAGACCGTCAAGGTCCACCTGGCCGAGGAGGACGGGCGCGACTGCGTCCTGCTCGGCGTACGCGACGGCTCCCCGGCGGACGAGTAGCCCGGGAGCGCCCCGGTTCCGGGGCAGCGCCCTGCCCGCCCGTCCCACCCCCGGCCTGCCCGGGAGACGTGGCGTGCCGCCCCACAGTCCGCCCCCGCACGCATCCTCCGGAGTGACCCGATGAAGCGCCACCTGATCTCGGCCGCCGACCTCACCCGCGACGACGCCCTCCTCGTGCTCGACACGGCCGAGGAGATGGCCCGCGTGGCCGACCGGCCCATCAAGAAGCTGCCGACCCTGCGCGGCCGCACGGTCGTCAACCTCTTCTTCGAGGACTCGACCCGCACCCGCATCTCCTTCGAGGCCGCCGCCAAGCGCCTGTCGGCCGACGTCATCAACTTCTCCGCCAAGGGCTCCTCGGTGTCCAAGGGCGAGTCCCTGAAGGACACCGCTCTCACCTTGGAGGCCATGGGCGCCGACGCCGTCGTCATCCGGCACCACATGTCCGGCGCCCCCCACCGGCTGGCCTACTCCGACTGGATCGGCGGCAGCGTCGTCAACGCCGGCGACGGCACCCATGAGCACCCCACGCAGGCGCTGCTGGACGCCTTCACCATGCGCCGCCACCTTTCCGGGCCGGGCCGCGACCTGTCCGGCCGCCGCATCACGATCGTCGGCGACGTGCTGCACAGCCGCGTGGCCCGCTCCAATGTGCTGCTGCTGAACACGCTCGGAGCCGAGGTCACCCTGGTGGCGCCGCCCACCCTGCTGCCGATCGGCGTCGAGGACTGGCCCTGCGAGGTCTCCTACGACCTGGACGCGGTGCTCGCCAAGTCCGACGCCGTGATGATGCTGCGCGTCCAGCGCGAGCGCATGAACGCCGCCTTCTTCCCCACCGAGCGCGAGTACTCCCGCCGCTACGGCCTCGACGGCCACCGGATGGCCGCGCTGCCCGAGCACGCCGTCGTGATGCACCCCGGCCCGATGAACCGCGGCATGGAGATCACCGCCGAGGTCGCCGACTCGCCGCGCTGCACCGCCGTCGAGCAGGTGAAGAACGGCGTCAGCATCCGCATGGCGGTGCTGTACCTGCTGCTCGGTGGCGCCGAGCCCGCCGTCTCCGCCCCCGCCCCCGCCCGCACCGAGGAGAACAACCAAGCATGAGCGCGACCCCGAAGACCCTGATCCGCGGCGCGAGGATCCTCGGCGGGCAGCCGCAGGACGTCCTGATCGACGGCGAGACCATCGCCGAGGTGGGTCCGCGCCTGACCGCCCCCGAGGGCGCCACCGTGGTCGAGGCCGGGAGCAAGGTCCTCCTGCCGGGACTGGTCGACCTCCACACCCACCTGCGCGAGCCCGGCCGCGAGGACTCCGAGACCGTCCTCACCGGCACCCGCTCCGCCGCCGCGGGCGGCTACACCGCCGTCCACGCGATGGCCAACACCTTCCCCGTCGCCGACACCGCCGGTGTCGTCGAGCAGGTCTGGCGCCTCGGCCGCGAGCACGGCTACTGCGACGTCCAGCCGGTCGGCGCCGTCACCGTGGGCCTGGAGGGCAAGCAGCTCGCCGAACTCGGCGCGATGGCCGACTCCGCCGCCGGTGTGCGGGTCTTCTCCGACGACGGCAAGTGCGTCGACGACGCCGTGATCATGCGCCGCGCCCTGGAGTACGTGAAGGCCTTCGACGGCGTCGTCGCCCAGCACGCCCAGGAGCCCCGGCTGACCGAAGGCGCCCAGATGAACGAGGGCGTCGTCTCCGGAGAGCTCGGCCTGACCGGCTGGCCCGCCGTCGCCGAGGAGTCGATCATCGCCCGCGACGTGCTGCTCGCGGCGCACGTCGGCTCGCGCGTGCACATCTGCCACCTGTCGACGGCGGGCTCGGTCGAGATCGTCCGCTGGGCCAAGTCCAAGGGCTGGGACGTCACCGCCGAGGTCACCCCGCACCACCTGCTCCTCACCGACGTGCTGGTGCGCACCTACAACCCGGTCTACAAGGTCAACCCGCCGCTGCGCACCGAGGCCGACGTCATGGCGCTGCGCGAGGCGCTCGCCGACGGCACGATCGACTGCGTCGCCACCGACCACGCCCCGCACCCGCACGAGGACAAGGACTGCGAGTGGGGCGCGGCGGCCATGGGGATGATCGGGCTGGAGACCGCGCTGTCGGTCGTCCAGCACGCCATGGTGGACACCGGCCTGCTCGACTGGGCCGGAGTCGCCGACCGGATGTCCTCCCGCCCCGCGGCGATCGGCCGCCTGTCCGGCCACGGCCGGCCGGTGGCGGCAGGCGAGCCCGCGAACCTCACCCTGTTCGATCCGGCATACCGTGGTGTGGTGGATCCCGCGGGCTTCGCCTCCCGCAGCCGCAACACCCCCTACGAGGGTCTGGAGCTGCCGGGCCAGGTGTTCGCCACCTTCCTGCGGGGCAAGGCGACGGTCATGGACGGGAAGCTCACGTGACACCTGTGCTCCTCATCGCGGCGGAGAAGCACTCCGCCGAGGTCACCGACTGGGCGGCCCGCATCGGCTGGGTCGTCGGGCTGCTGCTCTTCATCGCGCTCGTCTACTGGCTCATGCGCCAGGGCTGGAAGTGGCGCGGGACCCTGCAGAGCGACCTGCCCGCGCTCCCCACCGCCCCCGAACAGCCCGGCGAGCCGCTGCTGACTCTCACCGGCCGCTACCACGGCAGCACCACCGCCGGGCAGTGGCTGGACCGCGTCGTCGCCCACGGCCTCGGCGTGCGCAGCCGGGTCGAGCTCACCCTCACCGACCAGGGGCTCGACGTCGACCGCACCGGGGCGCCCGGCTTCTTCGTCCCGGCCGCGCAGCTGCGCGGAGCACGCCTCGACAAGGGGATCGCCGGCAAGGTCCTCACCGAAGGCGGCCTGCTGGTGGTCACCTGGGCGCACGGCGACCGGCTGATCGACTCCGGCTTCCGCTCGGACCACGCCGCCGAGCACGCCGCATGGGTCGAGGCCCTGAACACTCTCACGCACGACCAGGAAGGCGCACGATGACGACCTCCGCCCAGCGGCCCGCCCGGGTCCCTGCCGTACTCGTCCTGGAGGACGGCCGCACCTTTCGCGGCCGCGCCTACGGGGCCGTGGGGACGACCTTCGGCGAGGCCGTCTTCTCCACCGGCATGACCGGTTACCAGGAGACCCTGACCGACCCCTCGTACCACCGCCAGGTCGTCGTCATGACCGCCCCGCACGTCGGCAACACGGGCGTCAACGACGAGGACCCGGAGTCCTCCCGCATCTGGGTGGCCGGCTACGTCGTCCGCGACCCCGCCCGCGTGCCCTCCAACTGGCGCTCCCGCCGCAGCCTGGACGAGGAGCTGACCCGCCAGGGCGTCGTCGGCATCAGCGGCATCGACACCCGGGCGCTCACCCGCCACCTGCGCGAGCGCGGCGCGATGCGGGTCGGGATCTTCTCCGGCGACAAGGCGCGCACCGACGAGGCCGTGCTCCTGGCCGAGGTGCGGGGCGCCCCCGAGATGACGGGCGCGGACCTGTCCGCGGAGGTCGCCACCAAGGAGCCGTACGTCGTCCCGGCCGTCGGCGAGAAGAAGTTCACCGTCGCCGCCCTGGACCTCGGGATCAAGGGCATGACCCCGCGGCGCATGGCCGAACGCGGCATCGAGGTGCACGTCCTGCCCGCGGACGCCTCCCTTGAGGAGGTCTACGCGGTCAACCCGGACGGCGTCTTCCTCTCCAACGGCCCGGGCGACCCGGCCACCGCCGACCTGACCGTCGTCCAGGGCGTCCTGGAGCGCCGGACCCCGCTGTTCGGCATCTGCTTCGGCAACCAGCTGCTCGGCCGCGCCGTCGGCTTCGGCACCTACAAGCTGAAGTACGGCCACCGCGGCATCAACCAGCCGGTCCAGGACCGCACCACCGGCAAGGTCGAGGTCACCGCGCACAACCACGGCTTCGCCGTGGACGCGCCGCTCGACCAGGTCACCGACACCCCGTACGGGCGGGTCGAGGTCTCCCACGTGTGCCTCAACGACAACGTGGTCGAGGGCCTGCGGCTGCTCGACACCCCCGCCTTCAGCGTCCAGTACCACCCCGAGGCGGCAGCAGGTCCGCACGACGCCGCGTACCTGTTCGACCGCTTCGTGAAGCTCATGGAGGGCCAGCGTGCCTAAGCGCACCGATATCCAGTCCGTCCTGGTCATCGGCTCCGGCCCGATCGTCATCGGCCAAGCCGCGGAGTTCGACTACTCCGGTACCCAGGCCTGCCGCGTGCTGCGCGCCGAGGGCCTGCGCGTGATCCTGGTCAACTCCAACCCGGCCACGATCATGACCGACCCCGAGATCGCCGACGCCACCTACGTCGAACCGATCACCCCCGAGTTCGTCGAGAAGATCATCGCCAAGGAGCGCCCCGACGCACTCCTGCCCACCCTGGGCGGCCAGACCGCACTCAACACCGCCATCTCGCTCCACGCGGCGGGCGTCCTCGACAAGTACGGCGTCGAGCTCATCGGCGCCAACGTCGAGGCCATCAACAAGGGCGAGGACCGCGAACTGTTCAAGGAGGTCGTCGAGGCCGTCCGCGCCAAGATCGGCCACGGCGAGTCCGCCCGCTCGGTCATCTGCCACACCATGGACGAGGTGCTCGCGGGCGTCGACGCCCTCGGCGGCTACCCCGTCGTCGTCCGGCCGTCCTTCACCATGGGCGGCGCCGGCTCCGGCTTCGCCCACGACGAGGAGGAGCTGCGCCGCATCGCCGGCCAGGGCCTGACGCTCTCCCCGACGACCGAGGTGCTCCTGGAGGAGTCGATCCTCGGCTGGAAGGAGTACGAGCTGGAGCTGATGCGCGACAAGCACGACAACGTCGTGGTCGTCTGCTCCATCGAGAACTTCGACCCCATGGGCGTGCACACCGGCGACTCCATCACCGTCGCGCCCGCCATGACGCTGACCGACCGCGAGTACCAGATCCTGCGCGACATCGGCATCGCCGTCATCCGCGAGGTCGGCGTCGACACCGGCGGCTGCAACATCCAGTTCGCGGTCAACCCCGAGGACGGCCGGGTCATCGTCATCGAGATGAACCCGCGCGTCTCGCGCTCCTCGGCGCTCGCGTCCAAGGCGACGGGTTTCCCGATCGCCAAGATCGCCGCCAAGCTCGCGGTCGGCTACACCCTCGACGAGATCCCCAACGACATCACCGAGCAGACCCCGGCCTCCTTCGAGCCGACGCTCGACTACGTCGTCGTCAAGGTGCCGCGCTTCGCCTTCGAGAAGTTCCCCGCCGCCGACGCCACCCTCACCACCACCATGAAGTCGGTCGGCGAGGCCATGGCCATCGGCCGCAACTTCCCCGAGGCGCTGCAGAAGGCGCTGCGCTCCCTGGAGAAGAAGGGCAGCCAGTTCGCCTTCAGCGGCGACCCGGGCGACAAGGACGAGCTGCTGCTCGCCGCCCGGCGCCCCACCGACGGGCGGATCAACACCGTCATGCAGGCGATCCGGGCCGGCGCCACCCCGCAGGAGGTCTTCGACGCCACGAGGATCGACCCCTGGTTCGTCGACCAGCTCTTCCTGATCAAGGAGATCGCCGACGAGCTCGCGGCAGCCGGAAAGCTCGAGCCCGAGCTGCTCGCCGAGGCCAAGCGGTACGGCTTCTCCGACGCCCAGCTCGCCGAGATCCGCGGCCTGCGCGAGGACGTCGTCCGCGAGGTCCGGCACGCTCTCGGCGTCCGGCCGGTCTACAAGACCGTCGACACCTGCGCCGCCGAGTTCGCCGCCCGCACCCCGTACTTCTACTCGTCCTACGACGAGGAGAGCGAGGTCGCCCCGCGCGAGAAGCCCGCGGTGATCATCCTGGGCTCCGGCCCGAACCGCATCGGCCAGGGCATCGAGTTCGACTACTCGTGCGTGCACGCCTCCTTCGCGCTGAGCGACGCGGGCTACGAGACCGTCATGGTCAACTGCAACCCCGAGACCGTCTCCACCGACTACGACACCTCCGACCGGCTCTACTTCGAGCCGCTCACCCTGGAGGACGTCCTGGAGATCGTCCACGCCGAGCGGCAGGCCGGCCCCGTCGCGGGCGTCGTCGTCCAGCTCGGCGGGCAGACCCCGCTCGGCCTCGCGCAGGCGCTCAAGGACAACGGCGTGCCGGTCGTCGGCACCTCGCCCGAAGCCATCCACCTCGCCGAGGACCGCGGCGCCTTCGGCCGCGTCCTGGACCAGGCGGGCCTGCCCGCCCCCAAGCACGGCACGGCCACCACCTTCGAGCAGGCCAAGGCCATCGCCGACGAGATCGGCTACCCCGTCCTGGTTCGGCCCTCCTATGTGCTCGGCGGCCGCGGCATGGAGATCGTCTACGACGAGACCCGCCTCGCCGCGTACATCGCCGAGTCCACCGAGATCGGCCCCGACCGGCCGGTGCTGGTCGACCGCTTCCTCGACGACGCGATCGAGATCGACGTCGACGCGCTCTACGACGGCCACGAGCTCTACCTCGGCGGCGTCATGGAGCACATCGAGGAGGCCGGCATCCACTCCGGAGACTCCGCCTGCGCCCTGCCCCCGATCACCCTCGGCGGCCACGACGTCAAACGGCTGCGCGCCTCCACCGAGGCCATCGCCAAGGGTGTCGGCGTCCAAGGCCTGATCAACATCCAGTTCGCCCTGGCCGGGGACATCCTCTACGTGCTCGAGGCCAACCCGCGGGCCTCCCGGACCGTCCCCTTCACCTCCAAGGCGACGGCGGTCCCGCTGGCCAAGGCGGCCGCCCGCATCTCGCTCGGCGCCACCATCGCCGAACTGCGCGCCGAGGGCCTGCTCCCGGCCCACGGCGACGGCGGCACCCTGCCGATGGACGCGCCGATCTCCGTCAAGGAGGCGGTGCTTCCCTGGAGCCGCTTCCGCGACGTGCACGGCCGCGGTGTGGACACCGTCCTCGGCCCGGAGATGCGCTCCACCGGCGAGGTCATGGGCATCGACTCGGTCTTCGGCACCGCCTACGCCAAGTCGCAGGCCGCCGCCTACGGCGCGCTGCCGACCAAGGGCCGCGCCTTCGTCTCGGTCGCCAACCGGGACAAGCGCGCGCTGATCTTCCCGGCACGGGCGCTGGTCGACCACGGTTTCGAGCTGCTGGCCACCTCCGGCACGGCCGAGGTGCTGAGGCGCAACGGCATCGAGGCCACTGTGGTGCGCAAGAAGAGCGAGGGCACCGGCCCAGGCGGCGAGCCGACCGTCATCGAGCTCATCCACGAGGGCGCCATCGACCTCATCGTCAACACCCCGTTCGGCACCGGCGGACGCCTCGACGGCTACGACATCCGCACCGCGGCCGTCGCCCGCGGCGTGCCGTGCCTGACGACGGTGCAGGCCCTCGCCGCCGCGGTGCAAGGCGTCGACGCGCTGAACCGGGGCGACGTCGGGGTCCGCTCGCTGCAGGAACACGCGCGGCGTCTGACCGCCGCCCGCGAGGCGTAGGCGAAGCAGGGGGACACCGAACCGGTGTCCCCCTCTTCACGCGCACCGTCCCCTCGCCGCCGCGGAAGGCCTCGCATGTACTCCCTCCTGTTCCACCTGTTCTTCAAGCGCCTCGACCCCGAGCGGGCCCACCACCTCGCCTTCGGCTGGATCCGGCTCGCCGCCCGGATCCCCGTCCTGCGCACCTTCGCCGCCGCGCTGCTCGCGCCGCGCTACCCCGTCCTGCGCACCGAGGCGCTGGGCCGCCGGATGCACGGACCGTTCGGGCTCGCCGCGGGCTTCGACAAGAACGCCGTCGGCATCGACGGGCTCGCCATGCTGGGCTTCGACCACGTGGAGATCGGCACCGTCACCGGCGAGCCGCAGTCCGGCAACCCGCGGCGGCGGCTCTTCCGCCTGGTCGCCGACCGCGCCCTGATCAACCGCATGGGCTTCAACAACGACGGCTCGGCCGCGGTGGCCGCGCGCCTGGCCGCCCGCAGGGCCGTCTTCCCGACCACGGTCGGCGTCAACATCGGCAAGACCAAGGTCGTCCCGGAGGAGGAGGCGGTCGCCGACTACGTCACGTCCGCCGAGCGGCTCGCCCGGCACGCCGACTACCTCGTGGTCAACGTCTCCTCGCCCAACACCCCCGGGCTGCGGAACCTGCAGGCCGTCGAGCACCTGCGCCCCCTGCTGAGCGCGGTGCGCGAGGCGGCGGACCGCACCGTCACCGGCCGCCGCGTGCCGCTGCTGGTCAAGATCGCCCCCGACCTCGCCGACGAGGACGTGGACGCCGTCGCCGACCTGGCCGTCGAACTCGGCCTGGACGGCATCATCGCCACCAACACCACCATCGCCCGCGACGGCCTCGGCCTGCGTTCGGACGCCGCCCTCGTCAAGGAGACCGGCGGACTGTCCGGCGCCCCCCTGGGGGAGCGCTCCCTGCAGGTGCTGCGCCGGCTGTACGCCCGCGTCGGCGACCGCGTCACCCTCGTCGGGGTGGGCGGAGTCGAGACCGCCGAGGACGTCTGGCAGCGCATCCTGGCCGGCGCCACCCTCGTCCAGGGCTACAGCGCCTTCGTCTACCGGGGTCCCTTCTGGTGCCGCACGATCCACCGGGAGCTCGCCGCGCTGCTGCAGTCCAGCCCGTACGCCACCCTCGCCGACGCCGTCGGCGCCGAAACCCGGAAGGAAGTCGCACCGTGACGAACCCCGAACCCTTCGGTGCCCGGCTGCGCCGCGCCATGGACATCCGCGGGCCGCTCTGCGTCGGCATCGACCCGCACTCCTCCCTGCTGACCGCCTGGGGCCTCCAGGACGACGTCGCCGGCCTGGAGCGGTTCACCCGCACCGTGGTGGAGGCCCTGGCCGACCGGGTCGCCGTCCTCAAGCCGCAGAGCGCCTTCTTCGAGCGCTTCGGTTCCCGCGGCGTCGCCGTCCTGGAGACGGCCGTCGCCGAGGCCCGTGCGGCCGGCGCCCTGGTGCTGATGGACGCCAAGCGCGGCGACATCGGCTCGACCATGGCGGCGTACGCCTCTGCCTACCTCGACCCCGCCTCGTCGCTGTTCTCGGACGCGGTCACCGTCAGCCCGTATCTGGGCTTCGGCTCTCTGCGCCCCGCCCTGGACGCCGCCCGGACGAGCGGCAGCGGGGTCTTTGTGCTCGCCCTGACCTCCAACCCGGAGGGCGCGGAAGTGCAGCGGTCAACCGCGGCGGGCGGCGAGTCCCTCGCCCAGGTGATGCTGAACCACATCGCGGCCGAGAACGAGGGTGACGTGCCGCTCGGATCGGTCGGCGCGGTCGTCGGCGCCACGCTCGAGCAGGCGGGTGTGGACCTCTCCGTGAACGGGCCCCTCCTCGCCCCCGGCATCGGTGCCCAGGGGGCCACCGCGGCCGACCTTCCCAGGGTGTTCGGGGATGCGGTGCGCAACGTGGTGCCGAGCGTCAGCAGGAGCGTGCTGCGGCACGGACCGTCCGTCCCGGCGCTGCGCGAAGCTGCCGAAAGGGAGGTCGCCGAGCTCGCCGCGGTCGTCAAGTAGAGGTCAAGACGTCCGGAAACCTGCGCAGATTTGTCCTAAAAGTCCTGGTCGGTTGACGCTGACCAGGACTTTTCTTCTTGTTTGCGCTGACTGCGGCCGCTGGGGCCGCTAGTCTCCGACCAGAGCGCGCATCATGCGCGTTTCACGTTGCCCCCGCAGGCAGGGGGCGACTAGGTTCCACACCGGTCCGTATCCGACAGTTCTACACCCGAGGTGACGTAGGCGTGGCTCTTCCGCCCCTTACCCCTGAACAGCGCGCTGCCGCGCTCGAGAAGGCCGCTGCGGCTCGCCGGGAGCGCGCCGAGGTCAAGAATCGGCTCAAGCACTCCGGCGCCTCGCTGCACGAGGTCATCAAGCAGGGCCAGGAGAACGACGTCATCGGCAAGATGAAGGTCTCCGCTCTCCTGGAGTCCCTGCCCGGCGTGGGCAAGGTCCGCGCCAAGCAGATCATGGAGCGGCTCGGCATCTCCGAGAGCCGCCGGGTCCGCGGGCTCGGCTCCAACCAGATCGCGTCCCTGGAGCGGGAGTTCGGCAGCCCCGCTGCCTGACGTTCCCAGCACCCTCCGGGAACCGGGATAATCGCTCCATGAGTGAACGTCCGCGGCTGACCGTGCTCTCCGGCCCCTCGGGGGTCGGCAAGAGCACGGTCGTCGCTCATATGCGCACAGTCCACCCCGAGGTGTGGCTCTCCGTCTCGGCCACCACCCGCAAGCCCCGCCCCGGTGAGAAGCACGGGGTGCACTACTTCTTCGTCGAGAACGACGAGTTCGACAAGCTGATCGCCAACGGCGAACTGCTGGAGTGGGCGGAGTTCGCGGGGAACCGTTACGGCACGCCGCGCCAGGCGGTGCTGGAGCACCTCGAGGCCGGTGAACCGGTCCTGCTGGAGATCGACCTGCAGGGCGCCCGCCAGGTGCGGGAGTCGATGCCCGAGGCGCAGTCGGTCTTCCTCGCGCCGCCGAGCTGGGACGAACTGGTCCGCCGGCTCACCGGCCGGGGCACCGAGGCTCCCGAGGTCATCGAGCGCCGGCTGGAGGCCGCACGGGTCGAGCTGGCGGCCGAGCCGGAGTTCGACACCACCCTGGTGAACACCTCCGTCGAGGACGTCGCGCGCGAGCTGCTAGCCTTGATGGCTGTAGCCTGATCTTTTTGTACCCAATCGGAAGGTAGAGCGTGTCCTCTTCCATCACCACGCCCGAGGGCATCATCAACCCGCCGATCGACGAGCTGCTCGAGGCCACCGACTCGAAGTACAGCCTCGTGATCTACGCGGCCAAGCGTGCCCGTCAGATCAACGCCTACTACTCGCAGCTCGGCGAGGGCCTGCTCGAGTACGTCGGTCCGCTCGTGGACACCCACGTGCACGAGAAGCCGCTGTCGATCGCGCTGCGCGAGATCAACGCGGGTCTGCTGACCTCCGAGGCCGTCGAGGGCCCGGTCCAGTAGCCCGCGCCCAGGCGTCAGACCACGGGCCCGGCGGTTCGACCGCCGGGCCCGTGGTGTGTCATGGGTGCGTACGCACCACGGTCCAACACAGCGCGGGAGAGACGATGGGCAAGCCGCAGGTCGTCCTGGGCGTGAGCGGCGGGATCGCCGCTTACAAGGCGTGTGAGCTGCTGCGGCGGTTCACCGAGTCGGGACACGACGTCAGGGTCGTGCCCACGGCCTCGGCGCTGCACTTCGTCGGTGCGGCCACCTGGTCGGCGCTGTCGGGCAACCCCGTCTCGACCGAGGTCTGGGAGAGCGTCCACGAGGTGCCGCACGTACGCATCGGGCAGGGCGCGGACCTGGTCGTCGTCGCCCCGGCCACCGCCGACGTGCTCGCCAGGGCCGCCCACGGGCTCGCCGACGACCTCCTCACCAACACCCTGCTCACCGCACGATGCCCTGTGGTGTTCGCGCCCGCGATGCACACCGAGATGTGGGAGCACGCGGCCACCCAGGAGAACGTGGCGACCCTGCGCCGCCGGGGCGCCATCGTCCTCGAGCCCGCCGTCGGGCGCCTGACCGGGGTCGACACCGGAAAGGGCCGGTTGCCCGAGCCCGCCGAGATCTTCGAGGTCTGCCGCCGGGTGCTGCTGCGCGGCCCCCGCGCACAGGAGACGGACCTGGCCGGACGCCATGTCGTCATCAGCGCCGGCGGCACCCGCGAGCCCCTCGACCCCGTCCGCTACCTGGGCAACCGCTCCTCCGGCAAGCAGGGCTACGCCCTCGCCCGTACGGCCCTCGCCCGGGGCGCCCGGGTCACCCTGGTCTCCGCCAACACCGACCTCGCCGACCCGGCGGGGGCGGACGTGGTGCGCGTCGGCACGGCGGTGCAGCTGCGCGAGGCCGTGCTGAAGGCCGCGTCCGACGCCGACGTGGTGGTGATGGCGGCCGCTGTCGCCGACTTCCGACCGGCCCGGTACGCCGAAGGGAAGATCAAGAAGAGGGACGGCGAGGACCCCGCGCCTGTGGAGCTGGTGCGCAACCCCGACGTGCTCGCCGAGCTCTCCGCCGAACGGCCGCACCCGGAGCAGATCGTGGTGGGCTTCGCCGCCGAGACCGACGACGTCCTGGCCAACGGTCGCGCCAAACTCGCCCGCAAGGGCTGCGACCTGCTGGTCGTCAACGAGGTGGGGGACCACAAGGCCTTCGGGTCCGAGGAGAACGAGGCTGTCGTGCTCGGCGCCGACGGCAGCGAGACGCCCGTGCCGTACGGGCCGAAGGAGGCCCTGGCCGAGCAGGTCTGGGACCTGGTCGCCGCCCGTCTGACCTGACGACACTTCGGGACCGGTGCGGCTGGGCTACTGGCGTTCCGTCCTCAGGTGATGCACAGTGTCGCAGGTCACGGCATCTCCAAGGTGCGAGACGCCGTGTCCTTGCCCATGAGCCGGACGATAAACTGACCCATGGCCCGCCGGGCGCAGCCCCGAGCGAGCCGCCAATGATCAGCCAGCAGCCGCTGCAACCCCAGGGAGCGATGTGTCCCGCCGCCTGTTCACTTCGGAGTCCGTGACCGAGGGCCACCCCGACAAGATCGCTGACCAGATCAGCGACACGATCCTCGACGCACTGCTCAAGGAGGACCCCTCCTCGCGCGTCGCCGTCGAGACGTTGATCACCACCGGTCTGGTGCACGTCGCCGGGGAGGTCACCACCAAGGGCTACGCGGACATCGCGACCCTGGTGCGGAACAAGATCCTCGACATCGGCTACGACTCGTCGAAGAAGGGTTTCGACGGCGCGTCCTGCGGTGTCTCGGTCTCCATCGGCGCGCAGTCCCCGGACATCGCGCAGGGTGTCGACGCGGCCTACGAGAGCCGGGTCGAGGGCGACGACGACGAGCTCGACCGGCAGGGCGCCGGCGACCAGGGCCTGATGTTCGGCTACGCCTGCGACGAGACCCCCGAGCTGATGCCGCTCCCGATCACCCTGGCGCACCGGCTCTCGCGGCGGCTCACCGAGGTCCGCAAGAACGGGACCATCCCCTACCTGCGGCCCGACGGCAAGACCCAGGTCACCATCGAGTACAACGACGACAAGGCCGTGCGCCTCGACACCGTCGTCGTCTCCTCGCAGCACGCCAGCGACATCGACCTCGAGTCGCTGCTCGCCCCCGACATCCGCGAGTTCGTCGTGGAGCCGGAGCTCAAGGCGCTGCTCGACGACGGCATCAAGATCGACACGGAGGGGTACCGGCTGCTGGTCAACCCCACGGGACGCTTCGAGATCGGTGGCCCGATGGGCGACGCCGGCCTCACCGGCCGCAAGATCATCATCGACACCTACGGCGGCATGGCCCGCCACGGCGGCGGCGCCTTCTCCGGCAAGGACCCGTCCAAGGTCGACCGCTCCGCCGCGTACGCCATGCGCTGGGTCGCCAAGAACGTCGTCGCCGCGGGCCTCGCCTCACGCTGCGAGGTCCAGGTCGCGTACGCGATCGGCAAGGCCGAGCCCGTGGGCCTGTTCGTGGAGACCTTCGGCACCCACACTGTCGACCACGAGAAGATCGAGCAGGCGATCAGCCAGGTCTTCGACCTCCGGCCGGCCGCGATCATCCGTGACCTCGACCTGCTCCGTCCCATCTACGCGCAGACAGCGGCGTACGGGCACTTCGGCCGGGCGCTGCCGGACTTCACCTGGGAGCGCACCGACCGTGTCGAGGCGCTGCGCCAGGCGGCCGGCCTCTGAGCGCTTTTCAGGACGTGTGAACGGCCCCGGACCGCTGCCGGTCCGGGGCCGCGGTACGCGTGGACGCGGGCGCAGGCCGGAAGTCTGCGGCCGTCGCCCGTCAGGTGATGCCGCAGGCGAACGCGCCGCTCGGGGCCGCTGAGGTCGCGGGACGGCGCGGCGGCGTCCCGGGCACGCTGCCGCGTGCCCGAGAGGTTCGGGCTCGGGCGTCATCACCAGGGCCGAACCGGGTGAGGGCCTGAGAGCCCGGGCGTGCGACGTCCAAGGACGGCCCGCTCGTCGCGGACCGCGGTGGGGGCAGCCGGGCCGCAGCTCGTCTGCGGCCGCACCGTAGTCCACCGTGGTGCGTCGTTCCCGGTGGTCGCCTGGTCGCCTGGCCGCATCGGGCGATGCTCGCGTGGCTGGAGGCATGCGGGCGCCCGCGCTGCCCAGCGGCGTCGTCCCCCGCGTGCTCGGGTGCTCCGCGGCGGCGACCGGTGTCCGAGGCGTCTGGTAACACTGAGGCTGTGAGCAGCGAGGACGAGCGGCAGATGTCCCCGGCGGCGGAGCCGCACGGGGGAGAGCAGCTCGCGCTCATCCGGGAGACGGTGCGCAAGGCCAAGGAGCCGCGCGCCAAGCCGCGGACGTGGCGGGGCGCGGCGCTGGCCGGGGAGCTGCCGGTGGCCCGCGTCCTGGTCGACAAGGGCCTGCTCCACCTCGACCAGTACTTCGACTACGCGGTCCCCGCCGCCATGGACGCCGACGCCCAGCCCGGCGTGCGCGTCCGCGTGCGCTTCGGCGGCCGGGTCGTCAAGGGGGGCCGCCGGGAGGGCGGGGAGCTGCACGACGGCTTCGTCGTCGACCGGCTGCCCGAGAGCGACTATCGCGGGCCCCTCGCCCCGATCGCCCAGGTCCTGTCGCCCGAGCCCGTGCTGACCCCCGGCCTGCTGCGGCTGTGCCGGGCCGTCGCCGACCGCTACGCGGGCGCCCTCGCCGACATCGTGCAGCTCGCGGTGCCGCCGCGCCGGGCCAGGGCCGAGGCCGAGCCGGTAGGGGATCCGCTGCCGGCGCCCCGCCCGCCCGAGCCCGGGCCGTGGGCGCGGTATCCGACCGGGCCCGCTTTCCTCCAGGCGCTGGCCCGCGGGGACACCCCGCGGGCGGTGTGGACGGCGCTGCCCGGGCCCCACTGGCCAGAGGAGATCGCCCGCGCCATGGCGGCGGCGCTCGCCTCGGGCCGCGGCGCGCTGGCCGTCGTGCCCGACGGCCGCGCCGCCGCCCGCGTCGACGAGGCGCTGACCGCCGTCGTCGGCCAGGGCCGCCATGTGCTGCTGACCGCCGACGCCGGACCGGAGGAGCGGTACCGCCGCTGGCTCGCGGTGAGCCGGGGCAGCGTGCGCGCCGTCGTCGGCACCCGGGCGGCGATGTTCGCACCCGTGGCGGATCTCGGACTCGCCGTGCTCTGGGACGACGGCGACTCCAGCCACGCCGAGCAGCACGCGCCGCAGCCGCACGCCCGGGACGTCCTGCTGCTGCGTGCCGCAGAGGAACGCGCGGGCTTTCTGCTCGGTGGCCTCACCTGCACCGTCGAGGGCGCCCAGCTGGTCGACACCCACTGGGCGCTGCCGCTGACGGCACCGCGCGAGCGGGTACGGGCCGCCGCGCCCCTGATCCGCACGGTCGGCGAGGGCGACGAGGCGCGGGACTCCGCCGCGCGCGCGGCTCGCTTGCCGTCGGTGGCCTGGCAGGTGACGCGGGACGCGCTGCAGCGCGGCCCGGTGCTGGTGCAGGTGCCCCGGCGCGGCTATGTGCCGAGGCTGGCCTGCGAGCGCTGCCGCGAGCCCGCCCGGTGTGCGCACTGCGCGGGGCCGCTGCAGCTCGGCGACGGGGAGAGCGCGCCGCACTGCGGCTGGTGCGGGCGGCCCGAGGCGGCCTGGCACTGCAAGGAGTGCGGCGGTTTCCGGCTGCGCGCCCAGGTGGTCGGCGCCCGGCGCACCGCAGACGAGCTGGGCCGCGCCTTCCCCAAGGTGCCGGTGCGGACCTCCGGGCGCGACGGCGTGCTGGCCTCCGTGCCGGCCACGCCCGCGCTGGTGATCTCGACACCGGGTGCGGAACCGGTCGCCGAGGGCGGCTACGCGGCGGCGCTGCTGCTGGACGGCTGGGCTCTGCTGGGCCGCCCGGACCTGCGGGCCGGGGAGGAGACGCTGCGCCGCTGGGCCGCTGCGGCGGCGCTGGTCCGCCCGGCCGGCGAGGGCGGCACGGTGGTCGTCCTCGCGGAGCCCACCCTGCGGCCCGTGCAGGCCCTGGTCCGCTGGGATCCGGTGGGCCACGCCGTTCGTGAACTGGCCGAACGCGCCGAGCTGGGCTTCCCGCCGGTCTCCCGCATGGCGTCGGTCAGCGGCCGCCCGGCCGCGGTCGCCGACCTGCTGGCCACGGTCCGGCTCCCGGAGGGCACCGACGTCCTCGGCCCGGTGCCGCTGCCGATCACCGACCCCGCGCGGCCGCGCCGCTTTGGGGACACCCCGCCCGGCGAGCGCTGGGAACGTGTGCTGCTGCGAGTGCCGCCCGGCAACGGCGCGGCCCTGGCGGCCGCCCTGAAGGCCGCGCAGACCGCCCGCATCGCGCGCAAGGAGCCCGATCCGGTCCGGGTCCGCATCGACCCGCCCGACATCGGTTAGCGCCCCGGCGGCGTCGGTACGTGGGATGAGCGGGACCGCGCCGCAGGGGACGGCGGCCGGAGAAGCGCTTGACATGCCCGCCTAGGGTTCCGGGTATGACCAGCTCGCTCCGGCTGGAGAAGATCACCCCTGACAACGTCGACACCGCGATCGCCCTGAGAGTCCGCCCGGACCAGGAGCACCTGGTGGCGCCGGTGGTGAAGTCCCTCGCCGAGGCCTACCCGTACGGTCGGACGGCCTGGCCCCGGCTGATCGTCGACGGCGACCGGCCCGTCGGCTTCCTCATGGCCTTCTTCGACATCGACTTCGCGGCCGGCGGAAACGGCACCGACCTCCGCTCGGGCCTGTGGCGCCTCGCCATCGCGGCGGGTGAGCAGGGCCGCGGCTACGGACGGTTCGCCGTCGAGTCCGTGGTGGAGGAGGTCCGCCGCCGGGGCGGCACACGGGTCACCACCTCCTGGCATCCCGGCGAGGACGGCCCGGAACGCTTCTACCTGGGGCTGGGATTCCGCCCGACGGGGGAGAGCAGCGGCGGTCAGACCGTGGGCGAGTCGGAGTTGTAGTCGGCTCCGGTTCCTGTTCCGGTTCCTGTTCCGGCTACGGTCGGCTTCCGGTTCTTGTCCCGGTTCCGGTCGGCGCCCCGCGGCGCACCGGCGGCCCTGACCGCGGCGCGGCGTCCCTGCCGCCCGTATCCGCCCGCCCCGGCGGCCGTCCTGCCGGCGCTGCGGACGGCGGGGCGGACGTGCCCGGGACCGCGGCTCAGCCCGTGCGCGGGGAGGGGAGGGCGCCGGGAACGGCTTCGTCGCGCGCGGCGGGAGCCGCGGGCACCGCGGGGGCGGGCATCGCGCGGGCCGGGGGCACGGTGGGCACGACGGCCGGAGCCGGGGGCTCGCTGTGCACCTCCGCCGCCGCCGCTCCGCCCGGCGCCGAGCGCCGGTTGCCGTAGCGCCGGTGCACGGCCTGCTTGGTGACGCCCAGCGCGGAGCCGACGGCGTCCCAGCTGAAGCCGAGGGAGCGGTCGAACTCGACGGCCGCGGTCACCAGGGTCTCGACGCTGTCCCGCAGTTCCTGGGCGAGCCGGACGGTGGGGGCGGGGGCGCGGCCGTAGACCACGAATCCCGCGGACGGCCCGCCGCGGCGGGGACGGTAGACGTTGCCCAGCTGGGTGGTGAGGGTGCGCAGGGCGTCGACCTGTCGGCGGACCCGCTCGATGTCCCGCACCAGCAGGTGAAGGCTCGCCCTGGCCTGGGCGTCATGAGTTGCGTGTTCGGGCATCAACTGGCCTCTCGAACCGGCTCTTGTGGGTCAAACTCCATTGACAACGCGCCAGACTCCCGTGGAGTCACGCCTCAGGGGCGCATCGCATCCCGCGGGGGGCGTGCGCGAGGGTGCGCGCCCCCGCCCCACCGGCCCATAGACTGGGGCTCTTGAGCTGTCGCCGTCCACTACGGAGCCCCGCGTGCCCATCCAGCCGATCCGCCTGCTCGGCGACCCCGTGCTGCGTATGGCGGCGCAGCCCGTGACCGTCTTCGACAAGGAGCTGCGCACCCTCGTCAAGGACCTCGAGGACACCATGCGGGACGCCCCCGGCGCCGGCCTGGCGGCCCCTCAGATCGGTGTCTCGCTGCGGGTGTTCACCTACCACGTCGACGGCGAGCTGGGCCATCTCGTCAATCCGGACCTCAGCCTGAGCGAGGAGGAGCAGGACGGCCCCGAGGGCTGCCTGTCCCTGCCCGGGCTGCGCTTCGACACCAAGCGCGCCTACGGCGTCGTCGCCAAGGGCTTCACCATGTACGGCGACCCGGTGACCATCGAGGGCACGCAGATGCTCGCCCGCTGCATCCAGCACGAGACCGACCACCTCGACGGCATCATCTTCATCGACCGCCTCGACGGCGAGCAGCGCAAGGCCGCGATGAAGGCGATACGCGAGGCGGAGTGGGCCGGCCAGCCGGCGCCCCAGGTCCGGGTCTCCCCGCACAGCACATTCGGCCGCGCACTGTAGGGCCGCGCTCCGCAGAAAGGCATTCCGCACGCATGAGGCTCGTCTTCGCCGGCACCCCCGAGGTCGCCGTGCCCGCCCTCGACGCCCTGATCTCCTCCGGCCGGCACGAGGTCGTCGCCGTGGTCACCCGGCCCGACGCCACGGCTGGCCGCGGCCGCAGGCTCGTCGCCAGCCCGGTGGCACAGCGCGCGGAGGAGGCCGGTATCGAGGTCCTCAAGCCCGCCAGGCCCCGCGACGAGGACTTCCTGGCCCGGCTGCGCGAGATCGCCCCCGACTGCTGCCCGGTCGTCGCCTACGGCGCGCTGCTGCCCCGCGTCGCCCTCGACGTCCCCGCCCACGGCTGGGTGAACCTGCACTTCTCGCTGCTGCCCGCCTGGCGCGGTGCCGCCCCGGTGCAGCACGCCGTCATGGCGGGCGACGAGGTCACGGGGGCGTCGACCTTCCTCATCGAGGAGGGCCTGGACTCCGGACCGGTCTACGGCGTCGTCACCGAGGACGTCCGCCCCCGCGACACCAGCGGCGACCTGCTCACCCGGCTCTCGCACAGCGGGGCGAAGCTGCTCGCCGCCACCATGGACGGCATCGAGGACGGCGCGCTGGTCGCCCGGCCGCAGCCCGCCGAGGGCGTCAGCCTGGCCCCCAAGATCACCGTCGACGACGCCCGCGTCGACTGGCACGCCCCGGCCCTGCGGGTGGACCGGGTGGTCCGCGGCTGCACCCCGGCGCCCGGCGCCTGGACGGTCTTCCGCGGTGAACGCCTCAAGGTGGGGCCCGTCCTGCCGCGGCCCGAGCGCACCGGCCTGGCCCCCGGCGAGCTGGAGGTCACCAAGCGCGCCGTCTACGTGGGCACCGGCAGCCACGCCGTGGAGCTCGGGGAGGTGCGTCCGCAGGGCAAGAAGCCGATGTCCGCCGCCGACTGGGCGCGCGGCGTCCGCGTCCCCTCCGGGGAGCGGCTCGGCGCCTGACCGCGCCCCCCACGTACGCTCGAAGCGGGGCGCACCGCGCCCACCGCACCACCGACACTTCCGGAGTACCTTCCACGTGAGCGAACCGTCGCGCCGCCGTCCGCGTCCCGCCGCCCGCCAGGGCCGCAGCCAGGGCGGGCCGCCGCCGGGCGGCCGGCCCTACCGCAAACCCCAGCGCGACCCCGTGCGCATCCTGGCGTTCGAGGCGCTGCGGGCCGTCGACGAGCGGGACGCGTACGCCAACCTGGTGCTGCCGGCGCTGCTGCGGGAGGCCGAGGCGGAGGCGGCGCGCAAGGGGCGTGACTTCGGCCGGCGCGACGCCGCACTCGCCACGGAGCTGGTGTACGGTACCCTGCGCCGGCAGGGCACGTACGACGCCGTGATAGCGGCCTGCGTCGACCGGCCGCTGCGCGAGGTCGACCCGCCCGTACTGGACGTGCTGTCGCTCGGCGCCCACCAGCTGCTGGGCACCCGCATCCCCAGCCACGCCGCCGTCTCCGCCACCGTCGACCTTGCCCGCGTGGTCCTCGGCGACGGGCGGGCGAAGTTCGTCAACGCGGTGCTGCGCCGCATCGCCGCGCGGGATCTGGACGCCTGGCTGGACGAGGTGGCGCCGCCTTACGACGAGGACCCCGAGGACCACCTCGCCGTCGTCCACTCGCACCCCCGCTGGATCGTCTCGGCCCTGTGGGACGCCCTCGGCGGGGGTCGCGCGGGCATGGAGGCACTGCTGGCGGCCGACAACGAGCGCCCCGAGGTCACCCTCGTCGCACGTCCCGGCCGTGCCACCCCGCAGGAACTCGCCGACGCGCTCCCCGCGGACACCACCCTCCCGGGCCGCTGGTCGCCCTGGGCGGTGCGGCTCGCCGAGGGCGGCGACCCCGCGGCGATCCAGGCGGTGCGCGAGGGCCGCGCAGGCGTCCAGGACGAGGGCAGCCAGCTCGTCGCCTCCGCCCTTGCCGCGGCGCCGCTCGGCGAGGGCCCCGACCGGCGGTGGCTGGACGGCTGCGCGGGCCCCGGCGGCAAGGCGGCGCTGCTCGGCGCGCTCGCCGCGGAGCGGGGGGCGGCCCTGGTCGCCTCCGAGAAGCAGCCGCACCGGGCCCGGCTCGTCGCCCGCGCCCTCGCCGGCAACCCCGGGCCGTACGAGGTGATCGTGGCCGACGGCACCCGTCCCGCCTGGCGTCCCGGTGCCTTCGACCGGGTCCTGGTCGACGTCCCCTGCACGGGTCTCGGCGCCCTGCGCCGCCGACCCGAGGCCCGCTGGCGCCGGCGCCCCGAGGACGTGCCGGGCTTCGCGCCCCTGCAGCGGGGGCTGCTGGAGTCCGCGCTGCGCGCGGTGCGCGTCGGCGGGGTCGTCGGTTATGCGACCTGCTCGCCGCACCCCGCTGAGACCCGCGCCGTCGTCGAGGACGTCCTGGCCCGCCCGGGCGCCGTCCCCACCGAATGGGTCGACGCCCGCCCTCTCATGCCCGGGGTCCCCGACCTCGGCGACGGCCCCGACGTCCAGCTCTGGCCGCACCTGCACGGCACCGACGCGATGTACCTCGCCCTGCTGCGCCGTACCGGGGAGTGACCGCGCGCGGGTGCGGCCCCACGGTGCGGGCCGCACCCGCGCGGCGGGTGCTCAGCGGCGCCTGTCAGTCCTGAGCGGCCTCAGCAGTAGAGGTTGCCGCCCGGGCTGACCCCGAGGATGGCCGTGAACTGCTGGTACGAGCTCACGCGGCTCTGCACCTGGGCCGGGTTGCGGCCGTCGCACTCGAGGGAGCCGTTGATGGAGCGGATGGTCTGACCGAAGCCGGCCTGGTTCACCATGGCGTTGTGCGGGGTCATGGTGCCGGGACCGCTCTGGGTGTTCCAGTACCACAGGCCCGTGCGCCAGGCCACGGCCGCGTCCTGCTCCACCCGCCAGGGGTTGTTCAGCAGGTCGATGTTCAGCGCGTCGCCCGCCGCCTTGTAGTTGAAGTTCCAGCTGAGCTGGATCGGGCCGCGGCCGTAGTAGGCGGACTGGCCGGCCGGGCAGCCGTAGGGCTGGCCCCAGTCGCAGTAGTGCGAGTAGTTGGCGGTGTTCTGCTCGACCACGTGGACCAGACCGCCCGTCTCGTGGCTGACGTTGGCGAGGAACGCGGCGGCCTCCTGCTTCTTCACCGTGTCACTGCCGGAGTTCGCGAAGCCGGGGTAGGAGCTCAGGGCCGCGACCAGGCCGCTGTAGGTGTAGAAGCCGCTGCGGCCCGGGAACATCTGGTTGAACTGCGCCTCGCTGACCACGAATCCGGACGGGTTCGTGCCGCCGCCACCACCGCCCCCGCTCGCGGGGGCGTTCCACTTCTGGTTCGCCCCGCCCGTGCAGGACCAGATCTGCAGCCGGGTGCCGTTGGCCGAGTTGTTGTCACGGACGTCCAGGCACTTGTCGGCGGCGGGGTTGACGATGTCGCGGGCCGCGGTGACGACCCACTGCTGGTTGGCTCCGCCGGTGCAGTCCCACAACTGGACCGAGGCCCCGTTGGCGGTGCTGCGCTCGACGACGTCGAGGCACTTGCCGAGTGCGCGCAGTGTGCCGTCGCCGGGGTTGGACCAGCGCTGGGCGTTGGTCCCGTTGCAGTCGTAGAGCTGTACGGCGGTGCCGTTGGCACTGTTCGCCGCGGCGACGTCGACGCACTTGCCCGCCAGGCCGCTGATCTGGCCGTCCGCCGCCCGGGCGGTCGGCGCCGAGACGAACAACGCGACCAGGAGCGCCGCGAGGACGGCGAACACCGCGGACGGACCGAGGGCGGTGCGCCCTGCGGGGAGCCGCCCGGTGAGAGACGTGGACATGGGTGAGTCGCTCCTTACCCGGCTCTGGGCCGTGATCGTGGGGGAGGGAGCTTGTGGGGTGCTCCGCACGGCAGGCGCGGTGGCGCACAGGAGGTCACGCAGGCGCGCCCTGTCATGCGTCGTGTCCCGGGGCGGTGCGAACTTCCCTACGGCACCGTCCCGTTGAGCCCAACTAGGTCTAGACCATGCCAGCGTGACGGGAGCACGTCAAGGGTTGGGAAGCGGGCGGAGCGGCGCCGTGTGCGCACCCCCGTCCTCCCCGTCGGGCCGCACCGGAGAGAATCGTCGTGGAACTGCAGGGCCGCACCGGGGGGGGGGGGGGGG
>NZ_JBYIQP010000097.1:0-23028 GCF_057707665.1 Actinacidiphila sp. bgisy167
AGATGGAGGCCGACGGCGTCGCCTCCGGCGAGCCCTCCGTCTCCGTCAGCTGACCCATCGGCCCTTCCCGTGTCCCGGACCCCCGCGGTCCGGGATACGGGCAGGCAGCGGCGGATCACGCGTTCGCGAGGTAAGGTTCGGGGACTTCCCCCGGCCGCCGCGGCCCGTACGGTGAGGTGCCCCACGTGTTGACGACCACGACGACCAAGGTCATGGAACCCGGCGAACTCGACGCCGCCCTCGCGGTGCTCGACCGCGACCCGGTCGCCAACGCCTTCGTCGCCTCCAGGGTCGCCGTCGCCGGGCTCGACCCCTGGCGCCTGGGCGGCGAGATGTGGGGCTGGTACTCCGGGGGCCGCCTCGAGGCCCTCTGCTACGCGGGCGCCAACCTCGTCCCGATCTGCGCCGGTCCCGAGGCCGTGCGCGCCTTCGCCGAGCGGGCGCTGCGTGCGGGACGCCGCTGCTCCTCCATCGTCGGCCCCGCCGACGCCACCGCGGCGCTGTGGTCGCTGCTCGAACCCAGCTGGGGACCGGCCCGCGAGGTCCGCGCCCACCAGCCGCTGATGGTCACCCGCTCGCTGCCCTCGCAGGTCGAGCCCGACCCGTATGTGCGGCGGGTCCGCCGCGACGAGATGGACGTGATCATGCCGGCTTGCGTCGCCATGTTCACCGAGGAGGTCGGCGTCTCCCCGCTGGCCGGCGACGGCGGTCTCATCTACCAGGCCCGCGTCGCCGAACTCGTCGGCTCCGGCCGGGCGTTCGCCCGCATCGAGGACGGCAAGGTCGTCTTCAAGGCGGAGATCGGCGCCGTCACCCGGCACGCCTGCCAGATCCAGGGCGTCTGGGTCGCCCCCGAGCACCGCGGCCGCCGCCTGTCCGAGACCGGAATGGCCGCCGTCCTGCACTACGCGCTGCGCGACGTGGCCCCCGTGGCCAGCCTCTACGTCAACGACTTCAACGCGCCCGCCCGGGCGGCCTACCGCCGCGTCGGCTTCACTGAGGTCGGCGCCTTGATGAGCGTCCTGTTCTAGTAGTGTCGCCGCCCATGGAGGACGTGGCGGTCGAGCCGATCGACCTGGCGGCGCGGGTGGACGAGGCACTGGCCGTCCAGGCGGTCGCCTTCGGCCTGGGGGCCGAGGAGGTCGCCATCCGGCGGCAGATCGTGCTGCGGCACCTGTGCTTGCCCGGCGTCCGCGCGCTCGGCGCGCTCACCCCCGGCGGACGGCTCACCGGCTTCGTGTACGGCATGCCCAACAGCCGCACCCACTGGTGGTCCACGGTCGTCGAGCCCTACCTGCGGCGCGCCGGCACCGACGCGTGGCTCGACGACTCCTTCACCATCACCGAACTGCACGTCCACCCCGACTTCCAGGGCCGCGGCATCGGCCGCGCCCTCATCACCACCATCACCGACAGCGCCGACGAGCCCCGCAGCATCCTGTCCGCGATCGACACCGAGAGCCGGGCCCGGCGGCTCTACCGCGCCCTCGGCTACATCGACCTGGCCCGTCCCGTGCACTTCCCGAGCGCCGCCAGCCCTTACGCCGTCATGGGAGCCCACCTCCCGCTCGTCCGGTAAAAGGCGTTTCCGGCACCGGGCCACGGCTCGCTATCCTCGGCGGAACGGTACGAAACCCCTGGAGAGCCCCATGGTCCTGCGCATGTCCCGGCTGATGCTCAAGACGCTGCGCGACGACCCGGCCGATGCCGAGACCGCGAGCCACAAGCTCCTGGTCCGGGCCGGATATGTCCGCCGCTCTTCGGCGGGAGTGTGGACCTGGCTGCCGCTCGGCAAGCGGGTGCTGGAGAGCGTCGCCCGCGTCGTCCGCGAGGAGATGGACGCCATCGGCGGGCAGGAGGTCCTGCTGCCCGCGCTGCTGCCGAGGGAGAACTACGAGGCCACCGGGCGCGCCGGCGAGTACGGCGACCTGCTCTTCCAGCTCCGCGACCGCAAGGGCGCGCAGTACGTGCTCGGGCCCACGCACGAGGAGATCTTCACCCAGGTCGTGAAGGACCAGTGCACGTCCTACAAGGACCTGCCGGTGATCCTCTACCAGATCCAGACCAAGTACCGCGACGAGGCCCGGCCCCGGTCCGGCGTGCTGCGCGGCCGCGAGTTCCAGATGAAGGACTCCTACTCCTTCGACACCACCGACGAGGGCCTGGCCGAGGCGTACCGGCTGCACCGCGAGGCCTACATCAAGATCTTCACGCGGCTCGGCTTCGACTACCGCATCGTCTCCGCCGTCTCCGGCGCGATGGGCGGTTCGGCCTCCGAGGAGTTCCTCGCCCCGGCCGCGGCCGGCGAGGACACCTTCGTGGACTGCCCGGCCTGCGACTACGCGGCCAACACCGAGGCCGTCACCACCGTGGTGCCCCCGGTCGAGGGCGTGGCGCACCCGCCGCTGGAGGAGGTCGACACCCCTGGCACCCCCACCATCGAGACCCTCGCGGCCCACCTCGGTGTGCCGGCCTCGGCCACCCTGAAGAACCTGCTCGTCAAGGTCGACGGCGAGATCGTCGCCGTCGGCGTCCCCGGCGACCGCGAGGTCGACCTCGGCAAACTCGCCGAGCACCTCGCGCCCGCCGAGGTCGAGCTCGTCACGGCCGAGGACTTCGCCGGCCGCCCCGACCTCGTCCGCGGATACGTCGGCCCGCAGGGCCTCCCCGGCGTCCGCTACCTCGCCGACCCGCGCGTCGCCCTCGGCACGGCCTGGGTCACCGGTGCCAACAAGCCCGACACCCACGCCCGCAACGTCGTCTGCGGCCGCGACTTCGAGGTCGACGAGTACCTCGACGTCGTCACCGTCGAGCCCGGCGACCCCTGCCCGCGCTGCGGCGCGGGCCTCAAGCTGGACCGGGCCATCGAGATCGGACACATCTTCCAGCTGGGCCGCAAGTACGCCGACGCCTTCGAGCTCGACGTCCTCGGCCAGAACGGCAAGCCGGTCCGGGTCACCATGGGCAGCTACGGCATCGGGGTCTCCCGCGCCGTCGCCGCGCTCGCCGAGCAGACCGCCGACGGGCAGGGCCTGTGCTGGCCGCGCGAGGTCGCCCCGGCGGACGTCCACGTCGTGGCGGCGGGCAAGGCCCTGCAGACCGAGCTGGCCCTCGAGATCGCCGAGAAGCTGCACGCCGCCGGAGTCCGGGTCATCGTCGACGACCGCGCGGGTGTCTCGCCCGGTGTCAAGTTCACCGACGCGGAGCTGATCGGGGTGCCGACGATCCTGGTGGTGGGGCGAGGGGCGGCGGACGGGGTCGTCGAGGTCAAGGACCGCCGGAGCGGTGAGCGGGAGGAACTGCCGGTGGGGGAGGCGGTGTCCCGCCTCTCCGCGTAGCGGCTTCGCCGCGCTGCCCGGGCGTCGTTCGTGTGCGGCGCGTTGTGTGGTGGGGGGTTGCGGTTGTCTCCCCGCCCTCCCGCCCCCCAGCCTTCGGCCGGGGGACCCCGCATCCCCCACCCCCCTCCGTATCGCGAGGGACCAACGCCCGGTGGGGGGTGTCCGGGTCCATTCCGGCCTCCCCCAGCGGGATCTGCCCGAGCAGTACGGCCCGTGGGGCCGGGTGGAGGACCTGTTCCGCCGCTGGCAACGCGACGGCACCTGGCAGCGCTCCGCTACCGCGGCACCATCGCCGACAACGCCTGACACCACACCAGAGCAGCCGCCCTCAACCTCCGCCGACTGATCGACCTCGGACTCACCCACACCGACCGCACCTGGGCGCTCACCACGGCCACCACATAGGCCAAGGAGCCCCCGGCCCACCGCCGAACAGCCCCTTCACCAGGATCTTCACGACTCTTCTGGGCCTGTCCGACGGGTCGCGTCACCGCCCCCGCACCCGACAGCGCTGTCACTCGAATGGCCCAACGTGAAGTGCCACCCGCATGGGTGAAGATCAAGCTGAATAGTGTTCCGACAGAGGCAACCCGTGAAAGGGGAACCCATGCGCATTCGACGAAGCCTCGCCGCCGGTATCGCCACGGCAGCCCTCGCCGGACTCAGCCTGACAGGCGCCGCCACCGCCACCGCCGCCACCCACGCCGCCCCCACCGAAGCCGCCCCCACCGTGGGTGAGTGCGAGGATGGCGGCGGAACAGTCGATTGGGCAACCTGGACCTGCAAGGGCGGAAAGTACGACGGGCAGAAGATCGACTGACCCTCGCGAAGCGCGCCCCGCAGCCACGCGTCGCGGGGCGCTCCCACGCGACCGTAGTCGGGAGAGTCGCATGGACTGCGCGGATGGGGGGGCGGACCGACCGCTGCGGGTCGGGTGCGCCGAGAGTCGGTGCGGGTGCGGTCGGCCGAGCTGTTCGAGCAGGGCGGCGTCAAGCCACTGGAGGTGGCACAGCTTCAGCGTGTGAGCGGGAAGTCGGCCTATAGTGGCACCAGTTGTGGCGAGATGGTGGTGTAGGGGTCTGCTCTCTCGTGGCCCGAGCGCGGTGCCGTCTGTCCCGAGGAGGGACCGGCGGCGCATGGCTGGGTGGAGGACCAGGTGTGGACCGCCGGGAGGGAGGCGGCGGCCGGAGAGGTGGTGCAGCGGTGCCGGATGGCCGGACATCGCCCCATCCACCCCCCACCGGCCGTCAGGCGCCTGAGGAGACGGAGGGGTGGGGAGTTGGGGGCGCCCCCGGCCGAAGGCTGGGGGAGGGCCGATGTTCTGGACGGTGCGGCATATGTGTGTGCGGTATCCGGGGCACGATTCGTGCTGCCCGCACGCACATATGCCAGTCCAGGATGTCCAGCCCCGGAGGTCTCGCCCCCGGCCCCCGACGAACCTGCGAGGCGGCCACTGACCGCGCCGGGCGGGCGTGGGAGAAACCGCGACCACGACCACACGCGACCCGCACACGACTACACCCAGGACGCGAACTCCAGCAGCAGCTCACCCTCCTGACGGCCCCCCACGGACAGCGCCCACACGCCCGCCTCCACGGCCCGGAACAGGGACCAGGCGCGGAGGCGGTCCCGGTCGACCTCCAGGGAGTCGGAGAGCTTGGCGACCCTGCGCCGAGCGGCGGACTGCGAACCGGGCGAGGCGACCAGCGTCTCCAGGCGGTCGCGCACGAGCCACGCCAGGTCGTACGCGGGCTCGCCCACGACCGGCTTGGGGTCGATGGCCAGCCAGGGCACCCGGTCCGCGGCGAGCACGTTGCCGTGGTGGTAGTCGCCGTGCAGGAGGACGTCCCCGCCCGAGGCGCTCGCGCACAGGTCGTCGCGGACCGCGAGGGCCTCGTCGATCAGCAGGTGGGCCTCCTCGGGCACGTAACACTGCTCGCGCCGTTCGCGCAGCAGCGCCGCGAGGCGCGCCGTGTGCCGGGTGACCGTCGTGAACGGGTGCCCCTCGCCCGGGGGGACCCAGAGCCGCTGCAGGGTGGCGCTCGCCTCGAGCGTCGCCTTCTGCTCGGGCAGCGAGCGCAGCGACACGTCGCTGTGCAGGCGCTCCAGGAGGAGCGCCCCGGCGTCGGGGTCGGCCCGCAGCAGGCGGACCGCGCCGCGGCCGTCCCAGTGGGCGAGCGCGGCGTGCTCGTGCCGGGTCTCGTCCGTGACGAGGCCGATCTTGAGGGTCGCCGGGGTGTCGTCGGCCTGCCGCACCAGGACGACCATGCTGATCCGGCCGCCGGGGGAGAGCACCCGCTCGGGCCGCAGCTCCCAGCGCGCCAGGAGGTCCGCGACACGCTCGGGGAGGACGTCGAGCCAGGCCCGGCCCGCCTCGCCCTCCCGAGCGGTGACCGTGCGGACGAGCCGCTCGGGCGGTTCCAGGTGCCGGGGCTGTGGTGCCGGGGTCATGTGGGGGTACGTCCCTCCTGGTGCTCGACCGTCTCGGTGGCCGGCCGCGAGCGTTCGGCCAGCCCCGGGAAGGCTACGCTCCCTCCGCGCCAGCGCACCGCGCGGACCGCCGCCTCGCGAAGGGCGTCCGCGGCGTCCCGGCGCAGGTCTGCGGCGGCGGCGCGCACGAGGTCGGCGTAGACCCCGGCGACCCGGTCCTCCAGTTCCGCGGCGAGGCGCACGGCCGTCGTTCCGTCCGGGACCTCGAACGGCAGGGCGTACGCGGGCTCGGCCGCGACGGGTTCGCCGCCGAGGTCGCCGACGGTGCGGCGCAGGGCGTCACGGCGGGCGCGGTGCGCGTCGTACGCCTGCTGGGCCCGCTCGGCCAGTTCGCCGGCGACGCGGGCGCCGACGATGCCGTAGCCGTACACCGCGGCGTGCTCGGCCGCGAGCGCGGCCTGCACGGCCCCCAGCAGCGTGTGCCGTGCCATCAGTGCTCCCCCAGCAGCAGGACGTGCCCGGCGCCGCAGGCGGCCACCGAGGCGAGGAGACGGGCGAGTTCGGCCGGCGCGTCCACGAGCGCGGCGGCCCGCGCGTCGGCGAGCGCACGCTCGGCGACGGCGAGCGCGGACAACGCGTCAGCGGCCCGCGCCGGGACGGACGGCGTGGCCGACGGCGTCGGCGACGGCGAGGCGGAGGGGGACGCGTCGGGCCCGGACGGGTCGAACGCCTCGGCGTGGCGCGCCACTTCGGCCCGCAGCGGACGCAGGCGCCGGGCCAGGTCCGGGTGGGCCGCGGTGGTGGCGTCGTACCGCGCGAGCAGCGCCGCGCTGTCCCGGGCGGCCCGGCGGCGCAGGGCCACGGCCCGGTCGACCGACGGCGAGCCCTTGGCGGAAGTCCCCTCGGGCCGTGCTGCGTCGGAGCATCCGGCGAGCAGCCCGGCCGCCGCCGGCAGGGCGAGGGCGGCGCGGACCGCGCGCCGGCGGGGAATGTTGCTGAGCGGCACAGTGCCCCTTCCCGTGATGACCTCACGTGAGGGTACCGGCGCGGCGCCCCGAGGCCGCGACGGCGCCTCCGCGGCGCCGAATCGTCGATCCGGGGCACGAACCGATAGGCTTTGGCCCGACACACGACCTTCCATCACAACAGCACACGCGGCCGAGGAGTCACCCGGATGAGCACCACCCAGAGCGAGAGGCTGCGCGGGCTGCTGGAGCCGCTCGTCGTCAAGACGGGGCTCGAACTGGAAGAGGTCAAGGTGACCGCCGCCGGCAGCCGGCGGCAGCTCCAGGTGATCGTGGACTCCGAAGAGGGCGCCCCGCTGGACACGCTCGCCGAGCTGAGCCGGGAGATCTCGCAGCTCCTCGACGACACCGACGCCATGGGCGGGTCGCCGTACCTGCTGGAGGTCTCCTCGCCGGGGGTGGACCGCCCGCTCACCGAGCCGCGCCACTTCCGGCGCAACGAGGGCAGGCTGGTCAAGCTGACGACGTCCGGTGGCGAGCAACTGGTCGCACGGATCGTCGCGGTCGACGACGAGGGTCTCGACCTGGAGGTCCCGGGTGTCAAGGGACGCAAGCCCAAACCCGCCCGTGTCGCCTTCGGCGAGATCGCCAAGGCACGGGTGGAGATCGAATTCAGTCGCAAGGACCCGGCTGCTGCCGATACTGACGGCGACGAGAGCACTGAGGAGGCGTAGCCGTGGACATCGACATGAGTGCCCTGCGGGGTCTGGTCCGGGAGAAGGAGATCTCCTTCGACCTGCTGGTCGAGGCGATCGAGTCGGCGCTCCTCATCGCGTACCACCGCGAGCCGGGCAGCCGCCGCAACGCGCGCGTGGAGCTGGACCGCACGAACGGCCACGTCACGGTATGGGCCAAGGAGGACCCGTCGGAGACCCCCGAGGGCGTCGAGCCCCGGGAGTTCGACGACACGCCGAGCGGCTTCGGGCGGATCGCCGCGACCACGGCCAAGCAGGTCATCCTGCAGCGGCTGCGGGACGCGGAGGAGGAGATCACCTTCGGTGAGTACGCCGGCCGCGAGGGCGACATCGTCACCGGTGTGGTCCAGCAGGGCAAGGACCCCAAGAACGTCCTGGTCGACATCGGCAAGCTCGAGGCGATCCTGCCCGTGCAGGAGCAGGTGCCCGGGGAGGACTACAAGCACGGCACGCGGCTGCGCTCGTACGTCGTCCGGGTCGCCAAGGGCGTGCGCGGTCCGTCCGTGACGCTCTCGCGCACCCACCCCAACCTCGTGAAGAAGCTCTTCGCGCTGGAGGTCCCGGAGATCGCCGACGGTTCGGTGGAGGTCGCCGCGATCGCCCGCGAGGCGGGCCACCGCACGAAGATCGCGGTGCGTTCCGGCCGCTCCGGGCTGAACGCCAAGGGCGCCTGCATCGGCCCCATGGGCGCCCGCGTGCGCGCCGTGATGGCCGAGCTGAACGGCGAGAAGATCGACATCGTCGACTGGTCGGACGACCCGGCCGAGATGGTCGCCAACGCCCTGTCACCCGCTCGGGTGAGCAAGGTGGAGATCGTCGACATGGCCGCCCGCTCCGCGCGGGTGACCGTGCCGGACTACCAGCTCTCCCTTGCGATCGGCAAGGAAGGGCAGAACGCCCGCCTGGCCGCACGGCTCACGGGGTGGCGGATCGACATCCGGCCGGACACCGAGCAGGCCGACCAGTAGAACCCGCCGGTGACCGAGGAACAACCGTGCGTCGAATAACCCGGAGGGGTGAGGTCGGCGCGGGGAGGTAGACTAAGGATGTCTGGCCGGACGCACGACCCAGCACGCCCGGAGCGCACCTGCATCGGGTGCAGGGAGCGAGCGGCCAAGCGCGTTCTGCTGCGTGTGGCGGTGGTCGGGGAGGTCTGTGTCCCTGATCTTCGCGGTACGCTGCCCGGTCGGGGTGCCTATGTGCACCCCGACACCGTCTGTCTCGACCTGGCGGTCCGCCGCCGAGCGTTCCCGCGGGCCTTCCGGGCCCGGGGACCGCTGGACACCGCGGACCTCCGCGGGTACGTCGACCAGGCACACCGTGAGTAGGCAGGAAGACCGCTCGGGCGACCGCGCGGTCAGTACCCCGCGAGTTGGAAGTAGGTCGAGATTGCGATGAGCACTCGATGAGCACGCGATGAGTACGCCCATGAAGTAGCGACGGTCCGGCGGACGACCACCCCGGACCTCATGAAGGAGCGAAGTGGCTAAGGTCCGGGTATACGAACTCGCCAAGGAGTTCGGAGTTGAGAGCAAGGTCGTCATGGCCAAGCTCCAAGAACTTGGCGAATTCGTCCGTTCGGCGTCCTCGACGATCGAGGCGCCGGTTGTTCGCAAGTTGACTGACGCACTGCAGGGTTCCGGCGGCGGTTCCGCCGCCAAGCCCTCCGCAGCCAAGCCCGCGGCGCCGCGCAAGGCCGCGCCCGCGAAGCCGGCCATGCCCACTCCGGGCGCGCCGGCCCGTCCCGCTGCCCAGGCCCCGAAGCCGGCCGCGGGACCCGCCCCCACCCCCAGGCCCGCCGGCGGCCCCGCGCCGACCCCCGGCCCGCGCCCCACCCCGGGTCCCAAGCCGGCCCCGGCCAAGCCCGCGCCGGTCACCCCGGTGCCGCAGGCGGAGTTCTCCGCCCCGCCGGCGCCGCCGACCCCGCCGCAGGAGCGTCCGGCCCAGGCCGAGCGCCCCGCCGGCGGTCGTCCCGGTGCCGGCGGCCCGCGTCCGGGCGCCCGTCCCTCCGGTCCCGGCCAGCGCGACGGCGGCCGTGGCCAGGGCGGTCCCGGTGCTCCGCGTCCCGGGGGCCAGGCCCCGCGTCCGGCCGGTCCCCGTCCGGGCAACAACCCCTTCACCTCCGGCTCCACCGGCATGCCGCGCCCGCAGGCGCCCCGTCCCGGTGGCGGTCACGGCGGTGCCCCCGGCCAGCCCGGCCCGCGCCCCGGTGGCGCTCCCGGTGCCGCCGGTCCCCGTCCGGGTGGCGCTCCGCGCCCCGGTGGCGGCGCCGCTTCCGGCGGTCCGCGTCCGACCCCGGGCGGCATGCCCCGTCCGCAGGGCGGCGGCCCCCGTCCCAACCCCGGCATGATGCCGCAGCGTCCCGCTGCCGGCGGTGCCCCGGGTCGTCCGGGCGGTCCCGGTCGCCCCGGTGGCGGCCCCGGCGCGCGTCCCGGCGGCGGTGCCGGTCGTCCCGGTGGCGGCGGCTTCGCCGGCCGTCCCGGTGGCGGTGGCGGCGGTCGTCCCGGTGGCGGCGGCGGCTTCGGCGGCCCGCGTCCGGGTGGTGCCCCCGGCGGTGGCGGCGGCGGCTTCGCCGGTCGTCCCGGTGGCGGTGGCGGCTTCGGCGGCCGTCCCGGTGGTCCGGGTGGCCGCGGCGGCACGCAGGGCGCCTTCGGCCGGGGCCCCGGTGGCCGTCCGGCCCGTGGCCGCAAGTCGAAGCGGGCGAAGCGCCAGGAGTACGAGGCCATGCAGGCCCCGTCCGTGGGCGGCGTGCTGCTGCCCCGCGGCAACGGCGACACCGTGCGCCTCTCCCGTGGCGCCTCGCTGACCGACTTCGCAGAGAAGATCGGCGCCAACCCGGCGTCGCTCGTCCAGGTGATGCTCAACCTCGGCGAGATGGTCACGGCGACCCAGTCCGTCTCCGACGACACGCTGCAGCTGCTCGCCGACGAGATGAACTACACCCTCCAGATCGTCAGCCCGGAGGAGGAGGACCGCGAGCTGCTCGAGTCCTTCGACATCGAGTTCGGCGAGAACGAGGGCGGCGAGGAGGCGCTCGTCGCGCGTCCGCCGGTCGTCACCGTCATGGGTCACGTCGACCACGGCAAGACCCGCCTGCTCGACGCGATCCGCAAGACCAACGTGGTCGCGGGCGAGGCCGGCGGCATCACCCAGCACATCGGCGCCTACCAGGTGGCCACCGAGGTCAACGGCGAGCACCGGGCGATCACCTTCATCGACACCCCCGGTCACGAGGCGTTCACCGCCATGCGTGCCCGCGGTGCCAAGTCCACCGACATCGCGATCCTCGTGGTGGCGGCGAACGACGGCGTCATGCCCCAGACGGTCGAGGCGCTGAACCACGCCAAGGCGGCCGACGTGCCGATCGTGGTCGCGGTCAACAAGATCGACGTCGAGGGCGCGGACCCGACGAAGGTGCGCGGTCAGCTGACCGAGTACGGCCTGGTGGCCGAGGAGTACGGCGGCGACACCATGTTCGTCGACATCTCCGCCAAGCAGGGCCTGAACATCGACAGCCTGCTGGAGGCCGTGGTCCTCACCGCCGACGCCGCCCTCGACCTGCGGGCCAACCCCGAGCAGGACGCGCAGGGCATCGCGATCGAGGCCCACCTCGACCGCGGCCGCGGCGCCGTGGCGACCGTCCTGGTCCAGCGCGGCACCCTGCGGGTCGGCGACACCATGGTCGTCGGCGACGCGTACGGCCGTGTCCGCGCGATGCTCGACGACAACGGCAACACCGTCGACGAGGCCGGCCCCTCGACCCCGGTCCTGGTGCTCGGTCTGACGAACGTGCCGGGTGCCGGCGACAACTTCCTGGTCGTCGACGAGGACCGTACGGCCCGCCAGATCGCCGAGAAGCGCGCCGCCCGGGAGCGCAACGCGGCCTTCGCCAAGTCCCGCCGCCGGGTCAGCCTGGAGGACCTGGACAAGGTGCTCAAGGCCGGCGAGGTCCAGCAGCTCAACCTCATCATCAAGGGCGACGCGTCCGGTTCGGTCGAGGCCCTGGAGTCCTCGCTGCTCCAGCTCGACGTCGGCGAGGACGTGGACCTGCGCATCCTCCACCGGGGTGTCGGTGCGGTCACCGAGACCGACGTCACCCTGGCGGCGGGCTCCGACGCCATCATCATCGGCTTCAACGTGCGGGCCGAGGGCCGCGCCACGTCGCTGGCCGAGCGCGAGGGCGTCGACGTCCGCTACTACTCGGTGATCTACCAGGTCATCGACGAGATCGAGGCGGCGCTCAAGGGCATGCTCAAGCCCGAGTACGAGGAGGTGGAGCTCGGCACCGCCGAGATCCGCGAGGTCTTCCGCTCCTCCAAGCTCGGCAACATCGCCGGTGTGCTCATCCGCTCCGGCGAGGTCAAGCGCAACACCAAGGCGCGCCTGCTGCGCGACGGCAAGGTCGTCGCCGAGAACCTCACCATCGAGGGCCTGCGGCGCTTCAAGGACGACGTCACCGAGATTCGCGAAGGTTTCGAGGGCGGTATCAACCTCGGCAACTACAACGACATCAAGATCGACGACGTCATCGCGACCTACGAGATGCGCGAGAAGCCTCGCGCCTGATCGAGGCACACATGACCGGGGCCGGTTGGCGGAGGGTAAATTCCGTCGATCGGCCCCGGCCGTTGCCTTTACTGTGGTGATTGCTGTTCGCGGTGTCCGCACCGTTCACTACGAGGCCCCACAGGTCGGCTTGACCTGATGCCCATGTATGTAGGGACGCTGTCCTTCGACCTGCTTCTCGGCGACGTCCGCTCGCTGAAGGAGAAGCGGTCCGTCATCCGGCCGATCGTGGCCGAACTCCACCGCAAGTTCGCGGTGAGCGTCGCCGAGGTCGACCACCACGACCTCTACCGCAGGGCCGAGATCGGCGTCGCGGTCGTGTCCGGGGACCTCGGGCACATCAAGGACGTCCTCGGACGCTGCGAGCGCTGGATGGCCGCCCGCCCCGAGGTGGACCTGCTGTCCTCGCGGCATCGGGTGCACGGGGACGACGACTGACACTCACGTACCGAAGCGTGAAGAGAAGAGAGAAGAGCACGCATGACCGACACCGCGCGGGCGCGCAAGCTGGCGGACCGCATCCGGGTCGTGGTCGCGGAGACCCTCCAGAGGCGGATCAAGGACCCGCGACTGGGCTATGTGACGATCACGGACACCCGGGTCACCGGTGACCTGCGGGAGGCGACCGTCTTCTACACGGTCTTCGGGGACGACGAGGAGCGGGCCGCCTCGGCGGCGGCACTGGAGAGCGCCAAGGGCGTCCTCCGCTCGGAGGTCGGACGGCAGACCGGCGTGCGCTTCACGCCGACCCTGACGTTCGTCGCCGACGCGATCCCGGAGAACGCACGCACGATCGAGGACCTGCTCGCCAAGGCCCGCCTGGCCGACGCGGAGGTCCGCAGGACCGCCACGGACGCCTCCTACGCCGGCGACGCCGACCCCTACCGCAAGCCGGCGGAGGACGAGGACGACGAGGGCGACGACGAGGCGGAGGACGGCTCCCGATGAAGGACGGGCTTGTCATCGTCGACAAGCCGGGCGGGATGACCTCGCACGACGTCGTGTCCCGGCTGCGCAGGCTGGCCGGGACGCGGCGCGTGGGGCACGCGGGCACGCTCGACCCCATGGCCACCGGCGTCCTCGTCATCGGGGTCGAGAAGGCCACCCGGCTGCTCGGGCACCTCGCGCTGACCCGCAAGGAGTACGAGGCGACCATCCGGCTCGGCCGCAGCACGGTCACGGACGACGCGGAGGGCGAGGTCACGGCCGTGGTCCCAGCGGACGGCGTCACCCGTGAGGCCGTCGAGGCCGGCATCGTGCCGCTGACCGGCGACATCCTGCAGGTGCCGTCCAAGGTCAGCGCGATCAAGGTGAACGGCGTGCGCTCGTACGCCCGGGTGCGCGGCGGCGAGGACTTCGAGCTGGCGGCACGGCCGGTGACGGTGTCGTCGTTCGTCGTGCGGGACGTCCGGCACGTGGGGCTCGAGGACGGCGATGTCGTCGACGTCGACGTCACGGTCGAGTGCTCCTCCGGCACGTACATCCGGGCCCTCGCCCGTGACCTGGGCGCCGGGCTCGGCGTCGGCGGCCACCTCACCGCGCTGCGGCGCACCCGCGTCGGGCCCTACGGGGCCGGTCTCGCCCGCACGCTGGAGCAGCTCGCGGAGGCGTTCGAGGTGCTGCCGATCGGGGAGGCCGCGGCGGCGGCGTTCCCCCGGTGGGACGTGGACGCCCGGCAGGCGAAGCTGCTCGGCAACGGGGTGCGGCTGGACGCGCCGCCGTCCCTGGGGGCGGTGCCCACGGCGGTGTTCGGGCCGGAGCAGGAGTTCTTGGCGCTGGTCGAAGCGCGGGAGGGGCAGGCCCGGATTCTGGCCAACCTGCGCTGAGTCCGGCCGGGTGCGCGTGGTGCGCTGCGCGCACGGTGTGTGGGTGATGGGCCGGGGCGGGGCCTGAGGGTGGGCGTTCCGGACCGCATATCGATGTGCGTGGCGGGCGGTGTCCCTCGTGCCGTCAGCTGCGCAACACATACACGTCAGCGTCCAGAACGCCCACCACCCTTCCCCGGCCTTCGGCCGGGGGTGCCCCCACCTCCCACCTCCCCCCACCCCCTCCGTCTCGTCCGCGACCAGCCCCGCGGGCCCCGCCCCCGGCACCCGACGAACCTGCGAGGCGGCCACTGACCGCGTCGGGCACAGGGAAGGCGGGCGGGCAGAGCACGGTCCCGCACCGGGCCGCGACCCCACCGTAGCGGCGCGGGCCCTCCCCCCTGGCGGCCCGCGCCGCACGATCCCCCCTCCGCTCCCTATCCACATCGCGAGATCGATTCACTCCAACGGGCAGGCGCTCGGAGTGAAGAGAGGGAGCGCTGGGGGGCGCTTTCCACGGGGACCCGTCCTGCCGATCATCGGACCGCCTACGGTCGAACGGGGCACTGCGGCGGGGGAGGCGTGCGATGGCGGGAGACCGTGGCGGGGGAGGAGCGTGGGCGCGCGGCCGTGACGTGCGCACCCGCGTCGGCCTCCGGCGTGCCGGCCCGTTGTCACGGCGTGCCGTGCAACCGCCTCTGGCGCCCCTGGGCGCCGCCCAAGAGGCATGGAAGGCCCCCTCCCCGGGGGTGCCGCGCCGGTGGGGGGCCCGGCATGGCAGGCTTGGACCTGCACATCGAAGAACCATCGGCGGTCGAGGAGCGGTCACTGTGCAGCGCTGGCGAGGCTTGGAGGACGTCCCCGGGGACTGGGGACGCAGCGTCGTCACCATCGGCTCGTACGACGGCGTCCACCGCGGGCACCAGTTGATCATCGGCAGGGCCGTCGAGCGGGCCCGCGAGCTGGGCGTCGCCTCCGTCGTGGTCACCTTCGACCCGCACCCCAGCGAGGTCGTCCGCCCGGGCAGCCATCCACCGCTGCTGGCGGCCCACCACCGCCGTGCCGAGCTCATGGCGGAGCTGGGTGTGGACGCCCTGCTGATCCTCCCGTTCACGACGGAGTTCTCCCAGCTCTCCCCGGGCGACTTCATCCGCACCGTGCTGGTCGACGCCCTCCAGGCGCGGGTCGTCGTCGAGGGGCCGAACTTCCGCTTCGGGCACAAGGCCGCCGGTGACGTCGAGTTCCTGGCCGCGATGGGGCTGAAGTACGACTACGAGGTGGACGTCGTCGACCTCTATCTGACGGGCGAGGCGGGCGGCGGCCAGCCGTTCTCGTCCACGATGACCCGCCGCCTGATCGCCGGGGGCGACGTGGAGGGCGCCGCCGAGATCCTCGGCCGTCCGCACCGCGTCGAGGGCGTGGTCGTCCGCGGTGCGCAGCGCGGCCGCGACCTCGGCTACCCGACGGCGAACGTCGAGACCCTGCCGCACACCGCGATCCCCGCCGACGGGGTCTACGCCGGCTGGCTGCACGCGGGGGGCGATGCCATGCCCGCCGCGATCTCCGTGGGCACCAACCCCACCTTCGACGGGACCTCCCGCACCGTCGAGGCGTACGCCATCGACCGCGTCGGGCTGGACCTGTACGGGCTGCACGTGGCCGTCGACTTCCTCGCCTACCTGCGCGGCATGGAGAAGTTCGACACGATCGACGCCCTTCTCGAGCGGATGGCGGACGACGTCAAGCGTGCCCGGGAACTGGTCGACGCCCACGGCGCCACCGAGTGAGCCCGCGGCCGGAGCGCCGCTGACCGACGAAAGGGCCTGTCCCGCCTCGATGGCGGGACAGGCCCTTTTCCTCACTGCTGCCGGGTCCAGCCGGGCGGGACCGGCCCCGGGGGCTGCTGCCCTGGCTGTGCCTCCTGCGGCGACGGGGGCGGCTGCTGCTGGGTCCAGCCCTGGGGCATACCGCCCTGTGCGGGCGGTGGCGGCGCCGGCTGCGCGTGCGGCTGCTGCGGGTGGCCGTACCCCTGCTGCGGGGGCGCGGGCTGCTGCGGCGGGTACGGCTGCTGCGCCTGCTGGGGCGGGTAGACGCCCTGGGCCTGCTGGGCGCGGACGAAGTCCTCGGCCACCAGCGAGGCCAGGTGGAAGTACGCCTCCCGGGTCTTCGGCCGCATCATGTCCAGGTCGACCTCGGCGCCCGCGGCGAGGTGTTCGTCGAAGGGCACCACGACGACGCCGCGGCAGCGGGTCTCGAAGTGCGCGACGATGTCGTCGACCTTGATCATCTTTCCGGTCTCGCGGACCCCCGAGATCACGGTGAGGCTGCGCTGCACGAGGTCGGCGTAGCCGTGCGCGCCGAGCCAGTCGAGGGTCGTGCTGGCGCTGCTGGCACCGTCCACCGACGGGGTGGAGACGATGATCAGCTGGTCGGCAAGGTCGAGCACGCCGCGCATGGCGCTGTAGAGCAGTCCGGTGCCCGAGTCCGTGAGGATGATCGGGTACTGCTGGCCCAGCAGGGCCACCGCGCGGCGGTAGTCCTGGTCGTTGAAGGTGGTGGAGACCGCCGGGTCCACGTCGTTGGCGATGATCTCCAGACCGGAGGGCGCCTGCGAGGTGAAGCGGCGGATGTCCATGTAGCTGTTGAGCTGCGGCAGCGCCTGGACCAGGTCGCGGATCGTCGCGCCGGTCTCCCGGCGCACACGGCGGCCGAGGGTGCCGGCGTCCGGGTTGGCGTCGATGGCGAGGATCTTGTCCTGGCGCTCGGACGCGAGCGTGGCGCCCAGGGCGGTGGTGGTCGTCGTCTTGCCTACGCCGCCCTTGAGGCTGATCACCGCGATCCGGTAGCAGGACAGCACCGGGGTGCGGATGAGGTCCAGCCTGCGCTGGCGCTCCTGCTCCTCCTTCTTGGCGCCGATCTTGAAGCGCGAGGGCTGGTTGTTGTTCTTGCGGGCCTTCGGCTGCTGGCGCAGCAGACGGTCCGACGACAGCTCCACGGCCGCGTTGTAACCGAGCGGGGCGCCGTGCGTCACACGCTGCTGCTGCTGCTCCTGACCCGGACCGGGGCCGCCCCAGCCGGCCGCGGTGCGTGGGTCCACGGGCGGGGTGGGCGGTTGCTGCTGCTGCTGGGGAGGGACCGGCGGCTGGGGCTGGACGGAGGGGCCGGGCCCGGGCTGCGGGTGGCCGTAGTGCGGCGGCGGAGGGGTGGCGCCGTCGGCGTAGGGCGGCATCGGCTGCTGCCCCTGCTGCGGGAACGGACCGGGGGCCGGCGCGGGTGCCGGGGGCTGCTGCGGGAACGGACCGGGGGCCGGCGCGGGTGCCGGGGGCTGCTGCGCGTACGGCGGCAGGGGCGGCTGGGGCCCCGACTGGGGCTGCTGCGCGTACGGCGGCAGGGGCGGCTGGGGCTGCTGCGGTGCGTCAGGGCCCGGCTCGGGCTGCGGGTAGCCGTACCCCTGCTGCGGGTAGGGAGGTTGGGGCTGCGCCTGGGGCGGCTGCTGCGCGTGGGCGTCGTTCCAGGCCGCGCCCTGGTGCGGCGGCTGCGGGTAGCCGTAGCCGTGCGGCGGCGGCGCCGGATGGGGGTAGCCGTAGCCGTAGGGCTGCTGCGGTGCGGGCCCGCCCCACGGCCCGCCCTGGTGCGGGTGCGGGTAGCCGTACCCCTGCTGCGGCGGCTGCGGGTGGCCGTACCCCTGCTGCGGCGTCTCCGGCGGGGTGGCCGGCTGGTACTCCGGCGGCAGCGGCGGCACGTGGGACTGCGGTGCCGGTGCCGGCGCGGGAGGCTGCGGGACGGCGGGTGGCTGCTGCTGGGCCTGCGGCTCAGGCTGCTGCTCGGGTGCCGTCGGGGCCGTGGCCTCGGGCGTCCCGGGCGCCCCCGGGGCCTGGGGCGTCACCTCGGCGGCGACGGGTGCGGGCTCCTGTGCCGGCGCTTCCGAAGAGCGCGGTCCGTCGGGCGGGGTGCTTCCGGATTCGGCGGCGGCCGCATCGCGAGCGGCGTCGCGGGACACCGGAGCGGGCTGCGGCTGCGGCTGCGAGGGTGTGGGGGCGGGCGGTTGTTCCGGCTGCGGCTGGGAGAGTTGCGGCTCCTGCGGCGCCGCACCGGCAGCGGCCGTCGGCACGGGCGCCTCCGGCGGATTCGCCGGGGGACCGACGGGCGGCGGCGGACTCACCTCGGTGCCGGGAGCCGGGGGAGGAGGCGTGGGCGTGCCTCCGCCCGCCTGCTGCGTGTACCAGGACGGCGGCGCGTAGTCGATCTGGAACTCGCCCGTGAGGTCCGCGTCGGACTGCTCTCCGTCCGGGGCGGCTCCGCCCGTGCGGATGTCGTCCTGATCGCTGCTCACTGTGCCTCCTGGTCAACTGATGTGCACGCCCCGCCCATCGGAGCGGACGCGTTTCCCCCGGCTCGAAGTTCCCGCGGCACAGCCGCCGCGGTTCACCGGAAGAGCCTAGTCACCCGGCCCGCGGATAGGGCAAGCGTCGTCGGCATCAGGACGGGCACGCCGTCGTGATGCCCCCTTTGTCCTCCAACGGGAGTCCGGCGTCCGCGAGTCGGGCGACCGACGCGGATTCCCGAACCCCCGTGCCTCCTGGCCCTTGCCCCGTGCCGCCACGCGGTAACCGCCGCGGCACGAGAGCGCCGCGGAGCGCGTCCCTCCGTGGGCCGGTCGCGGATCAGTCCACGCGCCGGGCCGGGCCGAGAAGGCCGGTCTCCGCGTCGGTGGGCTGCGTCATCACGAACTGCCGGTGCCTGCGCGTGCACCACATCGTCACGTTGTCGCCGAGCGTCGGCAGCGCCGCCACATCGGCCTCCGCCAGCCCCATGACCCGGCCGATGACCTCGGCCTCCTCGGGCGAGACCCGCTGCAGCCCGACCACGTCCGCGCCGGCGAGCAACCGGGGCGCCGTCGGCCCGAGGTACGGCAGCAGGGTCACGACGGACTGCCAGGACTGCGCCGCCACCCGGCTGCGCGGCGGACGGGCCCCGCAGTCCCGGACGATGACGACGGGGCTGTGCACCGAGGGGCCCTGAGGGGCGATCCGGCCCACCTCGTGCACGGTCACGCACTGCTGGCCGCCGCCCGCCGCCTGCGCCATCGGCGCCCACGACTGCGGGCGGGCGGTCTCCACCGCGACCCGGGCGCCGGTCGCCGCGGCCCGCAGCGACAGCACCTGCGCCAGCCACATGCTGCCGACCAGCACCACGTCGAGCCGGACCGGACGGCTCAGCGCCAGCACCGCGGGCTGGTTCGCGGCGTCGATCCCGATGACCACCCCGTCGTCACCGATCGGCAGGGACAGCCCGGACAACTGCCCGGGCGCCACGGTGTGCCGGTCGCGACGCGGCCCGAGCAGCCCGAACGCGGCCCGCAGCGTGCGCCGTCCGGCACCGGCGAGCGAGGAGCCGCGCGGGTCGGAGCCCTGCGGCAGATGCGACGCGTGCGGGCCGGCGCCGGGGAAGCCGGAGCCCGCACCCGGGCGCTGACCGCCGAAGGCGGGAACGGTCGGAGCCGGCATCAGCGGGTACCTCCCAGGGGCAGCGTGGCGAGGGTGCCGGGCACCTGTTCGCGGTCCAGCCGCACCAGGCCCAGCCGGGACGAGGTCGCGAGAAGCTCCAACTGGCGCCGCGCCTCGACAAGTTCGTTCTCACTGCGGCCGGTCAGCCGTACGTACCCGGACAGCAGCGCGGCACGGCTTCCCCCCGGCGCGAGGACCAGCGAGAAGGTGCTGGCCAGTGCGGGCGAGGAGGTCAGCAGGCCGACCAGATCGGGCAGTGCGGTGCCGCCGGAGCCCAACTGCGGCCAGCGGCTGATCCAGTACGTGGTGTGCCAGCGGTCGTCGCAGCGCCATGTGCGGGGGCTCTCCGAGGTGCGGCGCGCCTGCCGGCTGCCGTCGAGGGCCGAGCCGCCCGTCGTGGCGAGGGGGTTCACGCAACTCGACGTCGCCACGGCGGCGACGATCTCGGGCTCGGTCAGCACCCGGGCCTCGAGACCGGTGCCCGCCAACCGGCTCACCAGGTGGTCGGCGGCCCGCAGCAGGGCGCGCCGCGCCCCGGCCATGCCGCCGCCCCGCGCCTGCACCGCCTCCGGGCACAGCTCGGGATCGAGCTTGATCGCGACCCAGGTCAGGCGCAGTCCCGGCGTCCGGCTCTGCGCCTGCAGCGGCGCGTAGGAGCGCGCGGCCACCGCCTGCTGGGGCAGGTGCGGGGCCGGGGCGGGCTGGGTGTGCTGGACGACCTGCACCGACGCCAGCCGGATGTCGTCGACGGTCAGCAGGCCGTGCAGCAGGTCCAGGGGCAGCGAGCGAAGTCCGCGAGCCGGGCGCAGTGGCTCGTCGACCGCCTGCACCTGGATGACGGCGGTCAGGAAGGTGCCGTCGCCGACCATGCCGATCTCGCGCTGCCCGCGCTCGTCGGTGTAGCCGTAGGTGCGCAGTGCCGGATCGCACTCCACGGCCGGGACGAAACCGGGGTCGGTGCCCTGCGGGACGACGACGGCGTTGCGCCGCTGACGGGCCTTCAGCGCACGGGCGGCGGCCATCCACTCCGCCATCGGGCGGCCGCGCCGCCTCAGCAGGCCGAACAGCAGCAGCGGCAGCGCGACGGCCGTGGCCACGACGGGACCGGCCACCGGATGGATCAGCCAGCCGCCCAGCAGCAGTGCGAGTGCCAGTTCGACCAGCACGAGTTGCTGCACCCGCACGGGGCCCATGCTCCCCGGTCTGCGGGTCATCGCCGGCGACACGGCCCCGGGCCTCGCCGCGGGGATCGCCCCGCCTCTGCCGTCCGCGGGCGGTCCGGCGTACTGCTGCGGTGGCTCGTCGCCCGGACTGCGCCGGGACCTGGTCGCGGTGGTCATCCCCCGTACAACCCTTCTGCTCCTGCCGGTGCCTTGCCGTATGGCCGGCGTCCCGCGCCGTCCGGCGCGCGTTCGCGTCCACCGGCCGGCCGGCCGGAGAGGACGCCGCGGTTACCGCTGGCGGGCCGATCGCGCTACCCCGTACCGTACGGTGCGATCGTCACACGGCATAGTAGGGGTCCCCTTCGCCGCAGCCGTCACTTCGGCGGGCCGACCGGGCCGGGGACGCCACAACCACGCAGCAAAAACGGGGAGTTGACGCGGAAATGGCGACACGTAGGGATGAGCTGAACGCCTACTCCTTCGCGCGCAGGCGCACGGTGGCCGCCTTCCTCCAGCCCTCCCCGCACGGTTCGGAGGAAGCCGCCCCTCGACCGCTGAAGACCGTCGCTCCGAGCCTCGTCGTGGGCCTGCTCGTCGTGGTCGGCTTCGGATTCTGGGGCATATTGAAGCCCACCGCGCCCAAGGGCTGGGACACCCCCGCTCAGAAGGTCATCGTGGGGGACGAATCCACCACCCGCTACGTCGTGCTGAAGACCAACGGCGAGCCCCAGCTGCATCCCGTGCTCAACCTCGCCTCCGCCCGACTGCTGCTCGACCCGGAGAAGTTCGAGGTCATCAAGGTCAAGGAGTCGGCGCTCGACAACAGCGGCATGACGCTCGGCAGCACCATCGGCATCCCCTACGCCCCCGACCGGCTGCCCTCCCAGGCCGACGCGGGAAAGCCCAAGATCTGGGCGCTGTGCGAGACCCCGGGCGGCGGCACGGACCGTACCGCACGGCGGGCGGTTCTTGTCATCAACCAGGACAAGCCCAGGGAGGCGGCTCTCGTCGGGGGGCGCAACCGGCTCCGGGACGACGAGGCCATGTACATCCAGGTGCCCGGCCGCGCCGAGTACCTGGTGACGGACCGCGGCTTCACCTTCCGGCTCGGCGGTCCCGACGGGAAGCAGAGTCCGGAGCTGGTCAACACTCTCCGCCAGGTCATCTTCGGCGCCTCCGCCCAGCCGCAGAGGGTGGACGCCGACTTCCTGGCGACTCTCAACAACGCGCCGGGCGCGGCCATCGACTTCCCGAAGGTCGACGGTATCGGCGGGCCGTCCACCGCTTCGGGACTCGGTCGCGAGCACGCGAAGGTGGGCCTGGTGCTGAAGGCCAACGACGACCAGTACGTGGTACAGCCGGACCGTGTCGTCCGCGTCACCGACTTCATGGCGAAGCTGCTGCTGAACAGTCCTCAGGCGAAGTCGCTGTACAGCGGATCGCCGGAGGCGGTCTCCGTCAACGTGAGCGAGGTGACCTCGGCACGCGCGGGCGAGACCTTCAAAGACGAGCTCGGCTGGCCGGAGAAGGAGGTCACGCAGGCGAACACGCAGGACGACAACGACGGCCGAAGGGTCGCGTGCAGCGTGTACAGCGGCGTCGACGACAAGCTGACCAAGCGGCCGGCGATGACCATGTGGGCCGGGAAGAAGTTCCCCCGGGATGTGGCGCAGAGCGGTACGAACACCTACGTCTCGCCCGGTAGCGGCCTCTTCTACAAGGCGTACGACGGCACCGACAAGCGCATCGGCTCCATCTTCCTGGTCACCGACACGGGACTGCGCTACTCGGTGCCGACGACCGGTGACAGCGACAGCGGAGGCGCGGCCAAGCAGGACGACGCGGTCGGCGTCGTGCAGACCAAGCTGGGCTACGCGAAGAACTCCCCGGTGCCGGTGCCGCGGATCTGGTCCGACCTCCTCTCGAGCGGACCGACGCTCGACGTCGACGGGGCAAAGCAGGCGCAGGGGTCCTGAACTGGCATGTCCCGACCCGCTCCCGATATTGATTGAGCGCAAAACAAAGCGATGGCCTAAGCTGCAACTCCCGTGCGTCCGTGAGGGTTTGGTGACGACGGTCAGGATTCTGATACGGATCCGGCTAACTGTTCGCCTTGTCGCTGCTATTGGCTAGAGTTGAAGTCCGACGGCATCTTCGCGTGTTCGTCGAATCCGATCTTCTACGTCTCATGGGGGACGCCAGACATGGCTGGACAGCAGTTCACCATGACCGAGGCGGAGATGGTTGCTTTCAGCAACCGCATCTCCACGGTCAACTCCTCGATCCAGGGCGAGATCCGTCGGCTCCAGACCGTGATCGACACGATCACCTCGGGGTGGAAGGGCTCCGCCGCCACGGCGTACAACAACCTGCAGACGCAGGTCAACCAGGATGCCAACAAGATCAACCAGATCCTGGGTGACATCAAGGAAGCCATCGACGCGAGCACCAGGAACTACTCCGCCTCCGAGGAGGAGCAGCGCTCCGCCATCCAGAGCA
>NZ_JBYIQP010000098.1:0-22574 GCF_057707665.1 Actinacidiphila sp. bgisy167
CGGCGCCTCCGAAAGCAGCGTCGAAAGACGCCGCCGGCGGGTCGAAGTCGTACCTCTTCAGCAGGGATAGGGCCTCCGGCGCGCCGGCGAGGCGGTCCATCCCGGCGTCCTCCCACTCGACCGAGATCGGGCCGTCGTATCCGATCGACCGCAGCATCCGGAACACGTCCTCCCACGGAACGTCGCCGTGCCCGGCCGACACGAAGTCCCAGCCGCGCCGCGGATCGCCCCACGGCAGGTGGGAGCCGAGGCGCCCGTTGCGGCCGTCGAGGCGCTTGCGCGCCTCCTTGCAGTCGACGTGGTAGATGCGGTCCTTGAAGTCCCACAGGAACCCGACGGGGTCGAGGTCCTGCCACACGAAGTGGCTCGGGTCGAAGTTCAGCCCGAAGGCCGGTCGGTGGCCCACAGCTTCCAGCGCGCGGTGCGTCGTCCAGTAGTCGTAGGCGATCTCGGCCGGGTGGACCTCGTGGGCGAAGCGGACCCCTTCGGCGTCGAAGACGTCCAGGATCGGGTTCCACCGCTCGGCGAAGTCCTCGAAGCCGCGCTCGATCATGTGCTCCGGGACCGGCGGGAACATGGCCACCAGATGCCAGATCGACGACCCGGTGAACCCGATGACGGTGCGCACCCCGAAGGCGGCCGCCGCGCGCGCGGTGTCGGCCAGCTCGCGAGCGGCGCGCTGCCGCACGCCCTCCGGCTCGCCGTCGCCCCAGATGCGGGCGGGCAGGATCCCCTTGTGACGCTCGTCGATCGGGTTGTCGCAGACCGCCTGGCCGACGAGGTGGTTGGAGACGGCCCAGCACTTCAGCCCGTACTTGTCGAGCAGCGCCCGCCGCCCGTCCAGATAGGCGGGGTCGGCGAGGGCCTTGTCGACCTCGAAGTGGTCGCCCCAGCAGGCGAGTTCGAGTCCGTCGTAGCCGAAGTCGCGGGCGAGCCGGCAGACCTCCTCCAGAGGCAGGTCGGCCCACTGGCCGGTGAAGAGGGTGAAGGGTCGTGACACGGCGAGGAGCCTCCTCGTTGAGGGGGTGGTCAGGAGGGGACGGGGGTGTAGACGGCGTTCTTCTCGGCGCTCTCCTCCACCGCGGCCAGGACGCGCTGCACCTGCAGCCCGTCGGCGAACGAGGGCGCCGGTGCGACCCCATCGGCGATGCCGACGACGAGGTCGCGCGCCTGGTGGGTGAAGGTGTGCTCGTAGCCGAGCGCGTGGCCGGGCGGCCACCAGGCCTCCAGGTACGGATGGCCCGGCTCGGTCACCAGGATCCGCCGGAAGCCGGCCGATTCCGCAGGCTCGGTGTGGTCGTGGAACTCCAACTCGTTCAGCCGCTCCAGGTCGAAGGCGATCGATCCGCGCTCGCCGTTGATCTCCAGCCGCAGGGCGTTCTTGCGCCCCGAGGCCATCCGGGTGGCCTCGAACGAGGCGAGCGCCCCCGAGGCCAGCCGTCCGGTGAAGACCGCCGCGTCGTCGACCGTGACCGGCCCGAGCCGCCCGCCCCCGGAGCCCGAGAGCCCCGACGACGCGCCGGCCAGCTCGGGCCGCTCCCGCACGAAGGTCTCGGTGAGCGCCGAGACGCCCACCAGGAACTCACCCGCGAGATACTGCGCGAGGTCGACGGCGTGGGCGCCGAGATCCCCCAGGGCCCCGGAGCCCGCGTGCTCGCGCTGCAGCCGCCAGGTCAGCGGGAACCCCGGGTCGACCAGCCAGTCCTGCAGATACGTCACCCGCACATGGCGGATCGTGCCGATGCGCCCGTCAGCGATGAGGCGGCGGGCGTAGGCGACCGCGGGCACCCGCCGGTAGTTGAAGCCCACCATGGCCACCTGCCCGCGGGCGGCCGCCCGCTCGGCCGCCGCGGCCATGACCTCGGCCTCGGCGACCGAGTTGGCCAGCGGCTTCTCGCACAGGACGTGCTTGCCGGCTTCGAGCGCCGCGACGGCGATCTCGGCATGGCTGTCACCGGGGGTGCACACGTCCACGAGGTGGACGTCGTCCCGGTCCACCAGCGCCCGCCAGTCCGTCTCCGCGGCGGCCCAGCCGTGCCGGGCCGCCGCGGCCCGGACGGCGTCCGCGTCACGGCCGCCGATCGCGGCCAGGACGGGCCTCATCGGCAGGTCGAACACGCGGCCCACGGTGCGCCACGCGTGGGAGTGGGTGGCACCCATGAAGGCGTAGCCGACCATGCCGATGCCGAGCGCCGGCGAAGCGGCACCTTCCTGACTGTCTTCCTTGCCGGCCATTTCAGCCATGCCGTTGCTCCTCGTCGGTTGCTCGGTGGGACGGACGGGCGGATCTGTCAGATGAAGCCCGTCGGCAGGTACTCGTCGACGTTCTCCTTGGTGACGACCGCCGAGTAGAGGGTGATCGAGGCCGGGATCTCCAGCTCCGACAACCCTCCGATGCCCTTCTTCTGGCCGAGCGCGCGAGCCACGTCGATGGCGGAGGCGGCCATGGTGGGCGGGTAGAGGACGGTCGCCTTCAGCACGCCGTTGTCGGCCTTGATGGCGTCCATGGCCGACTTGGAACCGGCGCCGCCGACCATGAAGAACTCGTCGCGGCCCGCCTGCGCGATGGCGCGCAGGGCGCCGACGCCCTGGTCGTCGTCGTGGTTCCACAGCGCGTCGAACTGCTTCTGGGCCTGCAGCAGCTGGGCCATCTTGGCCTGGCCGGTCTCGACGGTGAAGTCGGCGGCCTGCCGGGCCACCTTCTTGATGTTCGGGTAGTTCTTCAGCGCGTCGTCGAAGCCCTGGGTGCGCTGCCGGGTCAGCTCCAGGTTGTCGATGCCGGCGAGCTCGACGACCTTGGCGTCGGGCTTGTCCTTGAGCTGCTCGCCGATGTAGCGGCCGGCGTTGAGGCCCATGCCGTAGTTGTCACCGCCGATCCAGCAGCGGTAGGCCTGCGGGGAGGCGAAGATCCGGTCCAGGTTGATCACCGGGATGCCGGCCTTCATGGCCTGCAGACCGACCTGGGTGAGGGCCTTGCCGTCGGCCGGCAGGATGACCAGGACGTCGACCTTCTTGTTGATCAGCGTCTGGATCTGCCCGATCTGGGCGGCGGTGTCGTTGGAGCCCTCGGTGATCTCCAGCGTCACGTCGGAGTACTTCGCCGCGCGGTCCTTGGCGTTCTGGTTGATGGCGTTGAGCCAGCCGTGGTCGGCCTGCGGGCCGGCGAAGCCGATCGTGACCGGGGTGCCGGGCTTGTCGTCGGCGGCCGCCGCCGTGGTGGCGGCCGTGCCGGCCTTCTTCGGCTCGTTGCTGGTGCAGGCGGAGAGTGCCGCTCCGGCGGAGACGGCGGCGGCGCCGAAGAGCAGTCCTCTGCGGCTGGTGACCGGGATTCTTGGCATGGCGGTGAGACCCTTCGGGATAGGGCGTGCGGGCGCGTGCGGGTTGTCGGGTGGAGCCGGGCGCGACGGGCTGGTTCAGCCGTCGCCGTTGCGCACGGTGCTGCGCTGGACCAGGACGGCGGCCACGATGATCGCTCCCTTGGCGATCTGCTGGACGGCGCTCTCCAGGTTGTTGAGGGCGAAGATGTTCTGGATGATGGTGAACACCAGGACGCCGAGGACGGAGCCGACGATCGTGCCGCGGCCGCCGCTGAGCAGCGTGCCGCCGATGATCGCCGCGGCGATGGCGTCGAGTTCGTAGAGGTTGCCGTTGGTGTTCTGGCCCGAGCCGGACAGAATGATCAGCATGAAGGCCGCGATGCCGCAGCACAGCCCGGACAGCAGGTAGAGGAAGAGCCGCTGGCGGCGGACGTCGATGCCGGCGAGGCGGGCCGCCTCGGCGTTGCCGCCGACGGCCACGGTCCGGCGCCCGAACGTCGTCCGGTTCAGCATCAGCCAGCCGATGACGGTGACCGCGGCGAAGACCAGCACCAGCGGCGGGATGCCGAGGATGTAGGTGTCGGGCACGCCGAGGTCGAGCACCGAGTTCACGGTGACGATCTGCGTCTTGCCGTCGGTGATGTACAGGGCGAGCCCGCGCGCCGAGGCGAGCATGGCGAGGGTCGCGATGAACGGCACCATGCCGCCGTAGGCGATGAGCACCCCGTTGACCAGCCCGCAGGCGACGCCGACGACGATCGCGGTGAAGAGGATGCCCGCGAAGCCGTACTCCTGGGTGGCGAGGGTCGTCGCCCACACCGAGGAGAGCGCGACGATCGCGCCGACGGACAGGTCGATGCCCCCGCTGGTGATCACGAACGTCATGCCGACGGTGACGACGCCGATGACGGACGCCTGGGTGAGCACCAGTTGGAGGTTGGAGACGTCCAGGAAGCTGTCGGGCTGCGTGATGCCCCCGACGAGGACGAGGGCGGCGAGGACGCCCAGGAGGGACAGGTTGCGGACGTCGGCGTGGAAACCCAGCGCCGGACGCCGGCCGCCGCCCTTCGTGACGGGATGCGCGTCCGCGGGCGGCGTCGGTGCCTGCGGGGCCTCGGAGGCGGGCTGCGTCATCGGCTCGGGCTCCCTTCCATGACAAGGTCGAGTACGCGGTGTTCGTCCAGCTCCGTCGCGGGCGCCTCGTGCACGACGCGTCCCTCGCGGAGGACCAGCACCCGGTCCGCGAGCCCCAGGACCTCCGGGACCTCGCTGGAGACGAGGAGTACGGCGAGCCCGTCGTCGGCCAGGCGGCGGATCACCGCGTACAGCTCGGCGCGGGCGCCCACGTCGACGCCCCGGGTCGGCTCGTCGAGCAGCAGGACGCGGCAGCCGCGCAGCAGCCAGCGGGCCAGGACGGCCTTCTGCTGGTTGCCGCCCGACAGGGTGCGCACCTGTGCGTCGGGGTTGTCGGGGCGCAGCGACAGCGACCGGGTGGTCTCGCGCGCTGCCCGCCGCTCCTCCCGTCGGTCGAGCCAGCCGGCCCGGGAGAAGCGGGAGAGAGTGGACACCGACACGTTGCGGGTGACGGACTCCAGCATCAGCAGCGCCTGCGCCTTGCGCTCCTCCGGTGCCAGTCCCAGCCCGGCGCTGACAGCCGAGGGGACGCTTCCGGGCTTGAGAGGGCGGCCGTCGACGGTGACCCGGCCGGCGGTGGGCTTCCTGGCGCCGTAGAGCGTCTCGAGGATCTCCGACCGTCCGGAGCCCACGAGCCCGGCGAGCCCGACGATCTCCCCGGGTCGCACCTCCAGGTCGACGGCCGCGAACTCGCCGTCCCGGGCGAGGCCTTCGACCCGCAGGACGGGCTCGCCGGAGCGCGGCTCCGCGGGGCGCGGCGGGAAGACGTACTCGACGTCACGACCGGTCATGAGCGCCACGATCTGGCGGGTGGGCATCGACTTGGCGGGGAGCCCGCCGGCGACCGCGCGGCCGTCCTTCAGGACGGTGACCCGGTCGCCGACGCGGCGGATCTCCTCCAGCCGGTGGGAGATGTAGACGACCGCGACTCCGTCGGCGGTCAACTGCCCGACGATGCGCAGCAGGTTGTCGGTCTCCTCGGGGTCCAGGGCGGCGGACGGCTCGTCCATGACGATGAGGCGCACGTCGTGGGAGAGCGCCCGGGCCATCGAGACGATCTGCTGCTGTGCGGCCGAGAGGTCGCCGACGCGGCGGGCGGGGTCGATCTCGGCGTGGCCGAGCCGGCGCAGCAGGCCGGCGGCCTCGCGGCGCGCGTCGCCGCGGCGCACGACGACCCCGGCGGTGGTCGGTTCGTGGCCGAGGAAGACGTTCTCGGCCACGGACAGCCCTTCGACCAGGTCGAGTTCCTGGTAGATGGTGGCGATGCCGAGCCGCATCGCCGCGATCGGCGACTTCAGCGACACCGGCTCCCCGCGCCAGGTGATCACTCCGCCGTCCGGCTGGTGGGCCCCGGCGAGCACCTTGATGAGGGTGGACTTGCCCGCGCCGTTCTGGCCGAGGAGGCAGTGCACCTCTCCGGCCTGGACGTCCAGGTCGACGCCGTCCAACGCGCGGACACCGGGGAAGGACTTGGTGATGCCGGACATGGTGAGCAGCGGAGCGGCTGTCGGGGGCGGCGGTGCCGGTGGTTCAGGTGCCATGACGATCCCCTCGGCGGGTGCGGGTGACACGTGCGCGTGCGGAGCGTGCAAGTGGAGCCGTGGTGCCGGTGAAGCCGGTGGTGCCGGTGAAGCCGGTGGTGCCGATGAAGCCGGTGGTGCCGGTGAAGCCGGTGGTGCCGATGAAGCCGTGGTACCGGTGAAGCCGTGGTACCGATGAGGCCGGTGGAGCGCTTGGCCGGTGGGCCGGTGCGGTGCTCGGGCGCTGGGGGGGATCAGGCCGGGGAGAACACGTGGTCGCTGATGAGCCGGGCCCCGCCGATCACCCCGGCGGTCGGGCCCAGTTCACCCAGGACGATGGGCAGGTTGCCGGTCGCGAGCGGCAGCGACTGGCGGTAGACCTGGCTGCGGACGGTGGCGAGCAGCGTGTGGCCGAGACCGGTGACGCCGCCGCCGATCACGACCAGCGCGGGGTTGAAGAAGCTGACGAGGCCGGCGATGACCTGCCCGAGGCGGTTGCCCCCCTCGCGGATGAGATCCAGTGCCGCCGCGTCGCCGACCGCGGCCGCCGCGGCGACGTCGACGGCGGACAGCTGCCCGGCCGCCTCCAGCCTGGCCGCGAGGACGGAGGACCGCCCGGACCTGGCCGTCTCCAGGGCGTCCTGGGCGAGCGCGGCGCCGCTGAAGTGGGCTTCCAGACAGCCTTTGTTGCCGCAGGCGCAGGCGCGTCCGTCTGCCTCGACCCGGATGTGGCCGATGTCGCCGGCGCTGCCCGTCACTCCGCGGTGCACCTCGCCACCGACGACGATGCCGCAGCCGATGCCGGTGCCGATCTTGACGCAGAGGAAGTCGCCGACGGAGCGGGCGACCCCGGCGTGCTGCTCACCGAGCGCCATCAGGTTCACGTCGTTGTCGACCATCACGGGGCAGCCCAGTTCCTGGCTGAGCGCCTCCCGGACAGGGAAGCCGTCCCAGCCCGGCATGATCGGCGGGGCGACCGGGACGCCCTCGGGGAAGCGCACCGGCCCCGGCACTCCGATCCCCGCCCCGTCGAAGCCCTCGGCGAGGCCGGCGGCCCTCAGCTTGCCGGCCATGTCGAGGATCCGCTCGAAGACGGCGACCGGACCCTCACGGACGTCCATCGGATGGTTGAGGTGGCCGAGCACCTCCAGTTCGGCGTTGGTGACGGCGACGTCGACCGAGGTGGCGCCGATGTCGACGCCGAGGAAGCGCAGCCCGGGGGCGAGCCTGATGTTGTGGGAACGCCGCCCGCCACGCGAGGCGGCCAGGCCGTCCGCGACGACGAGGCCCGTCTCCAGCAGCCGGTCGACCTCGACGGCGAGCTTGGAACGGGACAGGTCGATCTGGTCCCCCATCTGGGCACGGGAGTTGGGTCCGCCGTCGCGGAGCAGCCGCAGAACCCGCGCCTGGTGCGCGTTCGCGGGTCGAGCTGTCATGCGTCTCACGTGCCCCTCACCTCCCCCGGCCCCGTGGCGTGGGGATACCGGACCGGCCACATGGCTGGTCCCGCTCCATCAGGCTTTCGATGGGAAAGTAGCAGCGACCGTCCAGCAGGGGAAGAAGTTGCGCAGGAATCAGCAAGGTCTTTTTCCGGTTGCAGGACAAAGTCCGGACGTGGGCCGCGCCACCCGCCGTACCGGGGATGCGCACAGCGGCGGAGGTACCCGCGCGGCCCTGACGGAGCCTGGTCAACGGCGGTGAACAGAACCGCACATGAGGGGTGTGCGCGCCGGGGGTGAGGTGCTCGACGCACGCCGAGGGGGGGAGGCGTGGCCGGGGTCTCGACGCGGGCGTCCTGGCCGCGGGAGGTGCGCCCGGCGCCGGGGAGCGGTCAGGCGGAGGAGGGAGGTGCTCGGCAGGAGCGGTCAGGCGGACGTGTCGGCGCGGGCCGCGGCGATGTCGGCGAACTCCTCGATCAGGGGGTCGTGACGGCTGCCGTCCCACGCCAGGAGCACACGGTTGGGACCGATGTCCGCGATCTCGACGTGGGCGAGGTCGGCGCGGGTGTAGTAGGTCGCGGTGGACAGCGGCAGCACGACCACCCCGCGCCCCGCCGCCACGCTCTCGAGCTTCTCCTCGACGGAGCGGAAGGCCGGGGCGGCCGGCCTGCGCTGCGGGTGGGCGGCGGGTTCCCGGGCGATGTCCCGCCACTCGGGGACGGCATCGGGGTCCTGTAGGAGGTGTTCGCCGGCGAGGTCCGCGATGCCGAGGACGGACTTGCCGGCACAGGGGTGGTCCGCGGGCAGGACGGCGACGCGGGGTTCGGTCAGGAGGCTGCGGGTGGCGAGGCCGCGGGTGTCCACGGGCATCCGGACGTAGCCGATGTCGACGCGTCCGTCGAGGATCACCTCCGCCTGGTCGTCCCACGTCGTCCTGACGACCTCGACCGCAAGGTCCGGGTGCCGGCGGGAGATCTCCCGCACGGCACCCGTGACGATCAGTCCCGGCATGAAGCCCACGGTGAAGGAGGCGAGCCCCCGGGTTGCGCGGGCGACGCGCCGCCGGGCCGCGTCTGCGGCGGCCAGGAGCGGTCCGGCGTCGGCGAGGAGCTGCACGCCGGCCGCGGTCAGCTCGGTGCTGCGGCGATCGCGGGAGAACAGCCGCGCCTTGAGTTCGTCCTCCAGCGCCCTGATCTGCCGCGACAGCACGGGCTGCGCGATGTGCAGGCGTTCGGCCGCCCTGCCGAAGTGGAGTTCCTCGGCCACCGCGACGAAGTACCGCAGCTTGCGGAGATCCAGGTCCACGGGCCCCTCCTCGCCTTCTCGCCGGGACGGACACATCCGAGCGTATCCGTCGCGTGGACGCCTTTCAGCGGGCGGGGCTCACGGACGCGCGAGGTCGGCCGTCAGGTCGAGCCGGGTGGGCCGCCAGCCCAGCTCACGGCGGGCCCGGGAGCCGGTGAGCCGCTGGTCGAGGGCGAAGGCCTCCGCGATGGGTCCCATCTGCTCCTCCGCCTCCGCCTCGGTCAGGTGCCGCACCGACCCGGGGCGGCCGATCGCCCCGCTCACCGCGTGGGCGATCTCCAGCTGCGTCGGGTGGTGGTCGCCGACCCCGGCGTAGACGGAGCCGGGCGCGGCGTTCAGGGCCAGCGCGTAGAGCTCGGCGATGTCGTCGACGTGCACGGTCGACCAGTGGTTGGCGCCGTCGCCGACACACGGCACGGAACCGGTGCTCCGGCCGGGGGCCGCGTAGAACGTCTCGACGAGTCCGCCGAGCCGGCCGTGGACCAGCCCGGGCATGACCACGACGGGCCGCTCGCCGGTCGCGGCGCGGGCCAGCACTCGCTTCTCGTTCTCCAGTCGCCACGCGGTGATGCGAGGCGGGGACAGCGGGGCGTCCTCGTCCACGACCCCGTCGGTGTCGCCGTAGACCCACACCCCTCCGGTGTGGACGTACGGGCGGGGCCCGGCGCCGTCCTGCAGTGCCGCGGCCGCGGCACGGTCGACCTCGGCGGTGTCGGGGCCGTAGTGCTGGCCCATGTGGATGACCCCGTCGGCGTCGCCGGCGGCGGCCCGCAGCACGTCCGTCCTGGTCAAGTCCCCCGGCACGGGGACGGCGCCGAGGTCGCGGACGACGCCGGCCGCGTCCTCGCTGCGCGCCAGGGCGACGACCTGGACGCCCCGGCGCACCAGGGCCTGGATGGTGGCCCGGCCGATGTAGCCGGAGCCTCCGGTGAGGAAGACCTTCATGACGCTCGCCTCTCTCGTGGTGTCCTGTGACGCCTTCGAGTCTCGGCGCGGGGCGGGTCGCGGGTCCAAGACCTGTTCCACGCCCTGTGATACCCGCGGGGTATCAGCGTTGAGCCGCGTCGATGAGTTCCTGCAGGCGCAGCCCTCGCCGTGCGTCGAGCCCGCCGGCGCGGCCGGAGCGTACGGCCGCGGCGAACTCGGCGCGCAGCACCGGCCAGCCCTCCTCGTGGTCGATGACGGACGTGTCGTAGACGAGCTCTCCGCCGGAGCCGAGCAGTTCGATCCGGGTGCGGGGCTTCGGCAGCCGGACACTGCCGGAGAGGGAGGCCTGGCTGACCGCCCCGGTCTCGTGCTCGCAGGTGACCTCGACCCATCGCCGGGGGTCGCCGGTGGCGCGGATCGAGGTGATGGGTCCGACAGCCGCGTCGAGGAGGTCGATCAGATGTGGTCCCAGGTCGAGCAGCGCGCCTTGTTCCAGGCGCCAGCCGGTGGCGAACTCCCCGCCGAGAAAGGCGCCGTGCAGGTAGCACGAGCGCGCCCCGGTGATCTCGACCTCCCGCGCGCGCCGCAGGAACGCGCGGGTCTCGGCCTGGTAGCGCTTGGTCAACACCATCTGGGAGACGACCCCGGCCTCCGCGACGGCGTCGGCGACCGCCCGTGCGGAAGCCAGGTCGGGGCCGAGAGGCTTCTCGAGCAGCAGGGCCTTGCCGGCCCTGGCTGCCCTTACGGCGAGTTCGGCCTGGACGGCGGGCGGCACCGCGAAGGCCACGGCCTCGCAGCGGTCGAAGAGTTCCTCGGGGCTGCCGGCTGTCGCCGCGCCGTAGGTGACCGCGATCTCGCGGGCGGCCTCGGCCCGGCGGGACCAGACTGCGGTGAGGCGGGTCTCAGGTCCGGCGGCCAGGATCCGGGCGTGCATGGCACGGGCCCAGGGTCCTGCGCCGATCAGCCCGACCTCGACGGGTGCGGGGGTGTTCACGATGGTGCTCCAGAGTTCCGGTCGGGGGCCTCGGCGGCCAGCCGTTCGTTGGCCTGGTCCGGGGCGTAGAGGTGCTCGACCACCATGGCGGTGGCGCCGGCGAGGGCGGCACGGTCGCCGAGCCGGGAGGTCACGACCTGAAGGTTGCGGGTGGCCCGGGGCAGCGCGCGCTGGTAGAGCAGTTCGCGCACCCCGGTGACGAAGTGGGTCTCGGCGAGGTCTCCGGCGATCATCAGGACACCGGGGTTGATCAGGGTCACGACGGTGACCAGCACCTCTCCGCAGCGCCGGCCGGCCTCGCGGGCCAGCCGCACCGCGTCGGGCTGCCCGGCGTCGAGGTGCTCGCGCACCTGGGCGGCGGACCGCGCGGGGACTCCGAGGGCGCTGAGCTGCCCGGCCAGCGCGCGGCCACTGGCGACTGCGGCGAGGCAGCCCTGGGAGCCGCACATGCACAGGGCGTCGGACCCGTCGTGCAGCCGGATGTGCCCGAGGTCGCCCGCGCCGCCGTCGATCCCGCGGAAGACGGTGCCGTCGATGACGACGCCCGCTCCGATACCGGTGCCCACCTTGACCAGGACGAAGGCCGAGCAGTCGCGCCAGGAGTCGCGCTGTTCGCCCAGGGCCATCAGATTGGCGTCGTTGTCGACCAGGACGGGCACCGAGGCGGGCAGTCCGACGTGCCGGGCGAGCGCCTGCTGCATCCGGGCCGGGACGGGATATCCGTCCCAGCCGGGCATGATCGGGGGCCGGACCACCACGCCGGTGGTCCAGTCGACGGGGCCGGGCACCGACAGGCCGACGCCGCACACCGTGGCCGCGGGTACTCCGGCGGCGGTGACGAGCTCGGCGAACCACTGGCCGAGTTCGTCCAGCACCCGGTCCGGGCCCTGGTCGAGCGCCAGCTTCCCGGTGTGCTCGGCGAGTACCCGCCCGGACAGGTCCAGCACCGCGGCGCGGGCGTAGGTGGTGTCCAGGTCGGCGGCGAGCACGGCGGCGTGGCCGGAGTCGAACTGCAGGTGGGTGGAGGGCCGCCCGCCGGTGGACTGCCCGCCGGGTACGGTGCGCAGCCAGCCGGCGGCGAAGAGCTGGTCCAGCCGCTGGCCGACGGTGGAGCGGGACAGGCCCGTCACGCGTTGGAGCTCCCCACGGGTGGTCGCCTGTCCGGTCCTGATCAGTTCCAGCAGGTGTCCGGCGGTGCTCCAGGGCGTAGCCATCCGTCCTCGGTCCCCCTCGTGTCGGGCCATGGTGCTCAGCTCTTGTCCGCGCCGCTGGTCAGGCCCTCGGTGAGGAGCCGTTCGGCCGCGTAGAAAAGGAGTACCACGGGGATCGTCAACACGACGGAGCCCGCCATGAGTACGGTCTTCGGCACCTCGATCCCGTTGGCGAGCTGCTGCAGCCCGAGGGAGACGGTCCACTTGTCCGGATCGGCGGCGAGGAAGAGCAGCGCGAACAGGAACTCGTTCCATGCGATCATGAAGACGTACAGGCCGGTGGCCATCAACGAGGGCGCGGCAAGGGGCAGGACGACGCGGCGCACGGTCTGCAGACGCGAGGCGCCGTCGAGTGCGGCGGCCTCCTCGATGCTCTTCGGGATGGTCACGAAGTAGTTCTTGAGCATGTAGATGGAGACCGGCACGGTCTGCGCGATATAGACGATCGCGAGGCCGACGAGGCTGCTCTGCAGGCCGATTCGGGCGAAGATCACGAACAGCGGCACCGCGAGCAGCGTCGACGGGAAGAGGTAGACGGCCAGGAACAGCGCGCTGACCTTCTGCCCGCCGAAGAACCGCAACCGGGTGATGGCGTAGGCGCCGGGGACGGACACCAGCAGGGTCAGCAGCATGGAACCGAGCGCCACCAGGGCGGAGTTGCCGAGCATCCGCAGGAATCCCTGGCCGCCGTCGTCCACGGACTTGAGGACGGTGCGGTAGGTGTCGAGGGTGAACTCGGAGGTGCCCACCCACAGCTTGCCAGGATCGAGGAGCAGCTGGTCGATGGGCTTCACCGAGAGCAGCAGCATGTAGTAGAAGGGGAAGATCGTGACGATCGCGAGTGCGGCGATCACCACCCAGCGCAGGACGGCGAAGGTGCGGTCCTCGATCTGCGCGCGACTTGCCATCACGCCTCCTCCTGAACCTTCTTGGCGAAGAACGTGAAGTAGATGCCGAGCAGCACGGCGAGGATCGCCGCCAGGACGAGGGCCTGGGCCGCTGCCGCGCCCACGTCGTAGCGGGCCGTGAGGAAGTCGTAGACGCGCACGGCCACGACGTCGGTGCCCGAGCCGCCGCCCGTGAGGAGGTAGATGTCGTCGAACTTGTTGAAGGTGAGGATGAAGCGGAGCACCGACAGCAGGGCGATGACCGGCATCAGCTGGGGCAGCAGTATGTGGCGGAACCGCTGGGTGAGGGTGGCGCCGTCGACGACTGCGGCCTCCTCGAGGCCCTCAGGTACGGCTTGCAACCGGGCCATCAGGAAGAGGAAGGCGAAGGGGAAGTACCGCCATGTCTCGAAAGCGATCACGGTGAGCAGGGCTATCGGCACGTGGACGTGCCAGCCCAGGAGAGACAGTTCCTGGGACCGGGTCGACAGGAAGGCGACCGGCTCGTCCCAGCCGAACAAGCGGGTGCCGACCTCGTTGACGACACCGAACTGCGGGCTGAGGGCGATCTCCCAGACGAACGTCACCGCGACGACGGGGGCCACGTACGGCAGCAGCATGGTGCCGCGCAGCAGCGCCCGGCCGCGGAAGGGCCTGCGCAGCGCGAGCGCCGCGATCAGCCCGAGGACGATCGAACCCGCTGTGGCTCCTACGGTGTAGAGAAGCGTGGTCCACAGCGAGGTCCAGAAACCGGGAGAGGTGAAGACCTCGCTGAAGTTGCTCCAGGTCCAGTTGGACAGGAAGCCCATGCTCTGGATGTCGACCAGCCTCGCGTGCTGGAAGGCCAGCAGGACGGTCCAGACGATCGGCAGGACCACGACCACCAGGACCACCAGGAGGGTGGGCGAGACGAAGCCGAGTCCGGCCCGGTTCTCCCGCTGGGCCAAGGTCAGGGGGCGCCGGGCCCCGGTGTCCGCGGTGACCGCCGCCGGCGGTCTCGGCTGCTGGGTGCTCTGTACGGTGCTCATCACTGCTTCCTTGAAGGACGAGGCCGGGGGCGGCTCACTGAAGGGACTTCTGCAGGGCCGCGACTTCCTCGCGGGCCTCCTCGGCCGCCTCCTGGGGGGAGGTCTGGCCGGTGGTCATGTCGGCCACCGCCTTGGGGACGGGCAGTTCGCCGATGGTGGCGCCCACCAGTGCGCCCTGGCCTTGTGTGATGCCCCAGCGCTTCATGTTGCTGACGCCGGCGGCGAGCTCGTCGAGCAACTGGGGTGAGAAGACCGACTGCATGGGCTTCTTGGTGTCCACGCCGATGTCGCTGGCACGCCAGGCCTTGAGGTACTTCTGCGGGTCGTCGGGGGTTCCGGCCCGGACCGGGATCTTTCCTTCGGGGGCCATGCCGAACCAGCCCTGGTAGCCGTCGCCCATCATGTACCGGATGAACTTCTCCGAGGCGGCGGTCTCGGCGGTCTTGGTCACCACCCAGGAGGAGATCTCACCGAACTGGGCGGGCTTGGCGCCGTCAGGTCCGCTCAGCGCCGTGACGATACCGCTGTTCTCCGACAGGTACTGCGGGTCCTTCTTGCATTGGGCGCAGCTGGGGAGGGCGTCGCCGCGCAGACCGGCCAGCTCGTCGAGGAGGAAGGTGGACCAGACGATCATGGAGGAGCGACCGGCGAAGTAGACGGCGCGCGTGGTGTCCACGGTCTGGGTGCCCGGGGCGCCGTAGTCGTCGGCGAGCTTGTCGTACGTGTCGAAGGCCCGGGCGCACTGGGGGCTGCCGAGAGTCACGTCGCCCTTGGAGTCGGCGAGTTCGCAGCCGTTGGCGAGGGCGAGGTCCTCGAAGCTCTGCTGGGTGAAGACGTCACCCGGGTCTGTGGACAGCGAGATGCCGCTCGTGCCGCCGCTGTTGAGCTTCCGGGCGGCGTCGAGCATCGCGTCGTAGGTGTCGGGGACCCGGAGCCCGGCCTTGGCGAAGAGATCCTTGCGGTAGACGAGGATCTGCATCCAGGCGTCGCTGGGCACGCCGAGGCGGGTGGCGCCGTCTGCGGTCAGTTCGAGGGCGTTGGCGTTGAAGGTGGCGGGCCCCAGATCGTCGACGATCTTCTTGGTGGCGTCGGTGTTCAGCAGGCCGTTGGTGTACATCTGCCAGACCGGCGCGAGGGGTATGCCGCCGATGACGTCGGGGAGGGTGCCCGCGGCGGCGGCCGACATGATCAGCTGCGGCAGCTGCCCCTCGTCGACCCCCACCAGGTTCACCTTCACACCGCTGCTCTTCTCGAAGGTGGCGATGGTCTTCTTCGTCGCCTCCACACGGTCGGTGAGGTTCTCCAGACTCCAGACGGTGATCTTGTTGTCGGGCTTGCCGGGGTCCTGTGCCGCGCACCCGGACATCAGCCCCACCCCCAATGCGGCGGCCAAGCCGCCCGCCAGCGCCCTCGACCGTCGGGACCACATGCGCATCAACCGTCCTCACATCAGCCTCGCGTTACGTACGCGTTGCATCAGAGCACCACTTTTGCTTGTTGACAAGACTTAAGTCTCGGATATCTTCGACGTAAGTCAGTCATCGACGGCTGAACGGACCGCATAACCGATCTTTCCGGAGTCCCTGTGGAACGCGTCGTCCAGTTCACCGGCCCCCGTCAGGTGGAGGTCGCCCCGAGCGAGTCGGCTCCCCTGCCCCCCGGCCATCTGCGCGTACGAACCCGGTACTCCGGCATATCCGCGGGTACCGAGCTCACCGCCTACCGCGGCACCAACCCGTATCTGACGCGCACCTGGGACGCGGAGGCGCGCCTGTTCCGCGAGGGCGCGGCCGGCATCGAGTACCCCGTGGCGGGCTGGGGGTACTCCGAGGTCGGCGAGGTGACGGAGGTCTCACCGGAGCTCACGGACCTGCCCGGCATGCCGGCTGTCGGCGAGCTCGTGTGGGGCATCTGGGGCCATCGCAGCGAGGGCGTCGTGCCCGCAGAGCGCATGGTCGGGCACGTCCTGCCGACCGGCCTGGAGCCCCTGGCCGGTGCCTTCGCCCGCGTGGGGGCGATCGCGTACAACGCCGTCCTCGGCGCGGACATCCACCTCGGCGAGGACGTCGCCGTCTTCGGCCAGGGAGTCATCGGGCTTCTCACCACCCGGCTCGCCCAGTTGAACGGCGCTCGCGTCACCGCCGTCGACGCGCTCGACGTCCGCCTCGCCAAGGCCGGGGAGTACGGCGCTGCGAGCACGCTCAACGCCCGTACCGACGCGGTCGCGGAGCGGATCCGCTCCGCGACCGACGGCCGCGGAGCGGACGTCGCCATCGAGATCAGCGGCGCCTACCCGGCCCTGCACGACGCCCTGCGCTCGGTCGCGGTCGGCGGCCGGGTCGTGGCCTCCGGCTTCTACCAGGGCGACGGCGTGGGCCTGCGACTCGGCGACGAGTTCCACCACAACCGCGTCCAGCTGATCTGCTCCCAGATCGGCGGGGTCCCGCCGCAGCTCAGCGGGCGCTGGACCGTCGAGCGCCTGCAGCAGACCTTCCTGCGGCTGGTCGCCGAGGGCCACGTCGACGTGCGGTCCCTCGTCAGCCATGTCGTCCCGGTCGCCGACGCGGCCGAAGCCTACGTCCTGCTGGATGAGCGTCCCGCCGACGCGCTCCAGGTCGTCCTGGAGTTCTGAGAGGCCCCTCGATCATGTTCAAGACCGCTTGCCAGGAACAGCTGCTGCCCGGTGACACCCTCCAGCAGAAGTGGGAGTTCGCCCAGGAGGCCGGCTACGACGCCATCGAACTGCGCGGGAAGGGCGACTTCCACTTCCGCGACCGGCTCCCCGAGTTGCGCAGGGCCCAGGCCGACGGTGTCGTCATGCCGACCGTCTGCGTCGACATGCTGCACTTCTTCGGCGCCTTCGACCCCGACCTGCGCCGCGACGCCGTGGCGCAGATGAAGTCGCAGCTCAGCGTCATCGCAGAACTCGGCGGGCGCGGCGCGCAAACACCCGCCTCGTACGGCATGTTCTCGCGTCGGCTGCCGCCCTTCGAGCCGCCGCGTAGCGAGGAGGAGGACCGCGAGGTGCTCCTGACCGGACTGACGGAGCTGGGCGAGCACGCCCGCGCCGAGGGTGTCACGCTCTTCCTGGAGCCCCTCAACCGCTACGAGGACCATATGGTCAACCGGCTGGAGCAGGCCGCTGACCTCATCCGCGCCGTGGGTCTGGACTCGGTGCGCATCGGCATCGACAGCTACCACATGAACATCGAGGAGACCGACCCCGCGGCGGCGATCCTGGCCGTGGCGCCGCTGATCGGCCACGCCCAGGTCAGCGACTCCAACCGCTTCCAGCCCGGCGCCGGCCACCTGGACTGGCCGGCCTGGCTCGGGGCGCTGGACGCCGCCGGGTACGACGGCTACCTGGCCGCGGAGTGCCGTCTCACCGGAGACCCGGCCGACGCCGTGCGCTCCGTCCCCGCGTTCCTCCACCGGGCCGCCGGATGACGGCCGTCCTCGAACCTGCCCTGCGGTCCCCGGGCCACGAGGAAAAGGGGGACGCCGAGCTGCGCCGGGCCGCCGCGCGCGTCCTGCTCTCCAACTGGACGGGCGCGGCGACCGTTCCCTCGCGTACCCTCTACCCGCACCAGTGGAGCTGGGACTCCGCCTTCATCGCCATCGGGCTGGCACGGCTCGCCCCGCGTCGCGCCCAGCGGGACCTGGAGACCCTGCTGGGGGCGCAGTGGGGGGACGGCCGCGTCCCGCACATCGTCTTCAACCCGTCGGTGCCCCTGGACGCCTACTTCCCCAGCCCCGACTTCTGGCGCAGTTCGAGCGCGGGCACCGCTTCCGGCGCGCCAGCGGACATCGAGACCTCCGGCATCGTCCAACCTCCGGTGCACGCCCTCGCCGTCTGGCAGGCGCACCTCGCGGACCCGGCCGAGTCCCGGCGCCGCGGCTTCCTGCGCCGGATGTACCCCCGGCTCGCCGCCTGGCACCGCTACCTCGCGACCTCGCGCGACCTCGGCGGGGGCGGGCTGGCGGCCGTGGTGCACCCCTGGGAGCCGGGCCTGGACAACAGCCCGGTGTGGGACACGGCGCTCGCAAGGGTGGAACCGGCACCGCCGAGGTCCTTCCGCAGGGCGGACCTCGACCACAGCGCGGCCGCCGACCGCCCCACCGACCTCGACTACGGCCGCTATGTGCGACTCGCGGCCGACTACCGCGACCACGGTTACGACGACGCGCGCACCCCGCACGCCTTCGCGCTCGAGGACCCGTGCTTCAACGCCCTTCTCATCGCCTCCGAGCACGCCCTCGCCGAGATCGCCGCGGCGACCGGCGCCGACCCCGGACCGCACCGCCGCAAGGCCGCCGAGGTCACGGCCGCCCTGGTCGAGCGGCTGTGGGACCCCGCCGCGGGCATCTTCCTCGCCCGTGACCTGACGACCGGTGCCGCCGCCGGCGGCCACAGCGTCGCGGGACTCGTACCACTGATCGTGCCCGGCCTGCCGGACTCCGTCGCGCAGTCGCTCATCGCGACGGCGCACGGCGAACGCTTCCGGCTCGGGCGGGTGCACCTGGTGCCGAGCTACGACCTCACCGCCCCCGAGTACGACGGCAACCGCTACTGGCGGGGCCCGGGTTGGTTCAACACCGCCTGGCTCGTCCACCGCGGCCTGCGGCAGCACGGTGCGGCCGAAGCGGCCGACGCCCTGCGCGAGCAGGCGCTGGCCGACGCCTACCGCACCGGCTTCGCCGAGTACGTCGAACCGCACAGCGGCCAGGGCCGCGGCATCCGCCACTTCAGCTGGACCGCCGCCCTGGCCCTGGACCTGCTGCATTGGACACCGCAAGGAGAGCCCTCCCGATGACCGTCGAACGCCTGCTGGTCCACCGCGGCACCTTCGCCTCCACCAGCCGCTCCGGCGACATCACCGGCCGCCGCGGTGACACCCCGGACGGCCTCTTCCTGCGTGACGCCCGGCACCTGAGCCGCTGGCGACTCACCGTGGACGGCGTCGCGCCGTCCCTGCTGACGTCCTCCGACGACGGTTGCGTGCTCACCCCGGAGGGCGGCCGGGACGAGCCGCCCGCGTACTCGCTCTTCCGCCGGCAGGCCGTCGACACCGGCTCACTCACCGAGCGCTTGCGCGTCGTCAGCAACCGCGCGGAACCCGCCACGGTGGAGATCGCGTTGGAGGTGGACGCGGACTTCGCCGACCAGTTCGAGCTGCGGGGGGACCACCGGCGCTACGACAAGGCCGACGGGCGGCGCACCGCCGCGGACCGGAACGACGGTGTCACCTTCCGCTACCGGCGCGGCGCGGACTGGGACGCCCGCACCACCGTCACCGCCTCCCCCACCCCCGCCTCCGTCCGCCCGCTGGAGCCCCAGGGCACCGCACGCCTGCTGACCTGGCGGCTGACACTGCCCGGCCACGGTGCGACCGAGCTCGCTCTGAGCGTCCGGGCGGTCCCCCACGGCGCCGCGGAGCCGCCCGCTCCCCCGCACCCGATGGCGGTCCGCAACCGTCATGCCGCCGAGGAGGACTGCTTCGTCCAGGCGCGGCCGCGACCGCGTTCGCTCACCCACTGGGACGAGCTCGCCCGTGCCTGCGCGGCGGGGCTGGCCGATCTGGCCCGGCTGCGCGTACCGGCGACGGGCCCGGCGGACGAGCCACTGCTGGTGCCCGCGGCCGGCATCCCCTGGTTCCTCACTCTCTTCGGCCGCGACTCCCTGCTGACATCGCTGTTCGCCCTGCCGTACCGGCCGGAACTGGCCGCCGACACGCTCCTCGCCCTCGCCGCCACCCAGGGCACCCGGTACGACACGGACCGCCTCGAGCAGCCGGGAAGGATCGTGCACGAGGTCAGGCACGGCGAACTCGCCCACTTCCGGCAGGTGCCGTACGGCCGCTACTACGGCAGCGTCGACGCCACGCCGCTGTTCCTGGTGCTGCTGGAGGCGCACAGCGCGGCCACCGGCGATCCGGGGCTCGCCCGGCGCCTGGAGCCGCACGCCCGGGCCGCGGTGGAGTGGATGTTCCGCGACGGCGGACTGGGCGGCGGCTACCTCCGCTACACCTCCGACGCCGCGCGCGGCGGGCTGGCGCACCAGAACTGGAAGGACTCCGAAGGGGCCATCTGCTTCGCCGACGGCCGCCACCCCAAGGGCGCGCTCGCGGTCGCCGAGGTCCAGGGCTACGCCTACGACGCCCTGGTGCGCACCGCGCGCCTGGCCCGCACCGTCTGGGGCGACGCCGGTGAGGCGGACCGGCTCGAGAAGGCCGCGGCGGACCTGCGGGAACGGTTCCGCCGGGACTTCTGGATGACCGGCCCGGACTTCCCCGCCCTCGCCCTGGACGGCGAGGGCCGGCAGGTCGACGCCCTCGCCTCGGACGCAGGTCACCTGCTCTGGTCCGGCATCCTCGACTCAGCCGACGCGCGGACGGTGGGCCGGCGTCTGCTGGAGCCCGACTTCTTCTCCGGCTGGGGGGTGCGCACCCTCGCGGCGGGGCAGGCCCCGTACCACCCGCTGTCGTACCACCGCGGCAGTATCTGGCCGCACGACAACGCGGTCGTCGTGCTGGGTCTGGCGCGCAGCGGTCTGGCGGAGGAGGCCTCCCGGATCGCCCACGGCCTGGTCCAGGCGGCCGCGGCGCACGACTGGCGCCTCCCGGAGGTGATGGCCGGGTACGGACGGGACGAGCACCCGGTGCCGGTGCCGTACCCGCACTCCTGCTCACCCCAGGCGTGGGCGGCGGCCACGCCCCTGGCACTGCTCACCGCGCTGGGCGGCGCGAGCCAGGCGGTGCGCTGAGCCGCGCGGCACCGCGACGGCCCTGGGGTCCTTGATCGTCGCGGCGCGGACGGGGCCCTCACGGCGCCGGAAGCCGTGAGGGCCCCGGCTCAGGGGGTGAAGTCGGTGGACAGTGCGAGCTCGCGCCATGCCTCGATGTCGCGGGCGACGCCGTCGACCTTGTCCTCCACCTCGACCAGGCTGGCCTTGCCCAGCGGGATCCGTGCCGGCATCCGCGCCGCGCGGGCCACGGTGATGATGGCGGCCGCCGCCCTCACCGGGTCGCCGTCCTGGGCGTGGTTACTGGCGTCGGCCCAGTCGCGCATGGTCCCCGCGCTCTGCTGGTAGTCCTCGATGACCCGCGCGGTGCGGCGCAGGGAGGAGGAGTCCAGGAAGTCCGTCCGGAACGGGCCGGGCTCGACGGCCGTCGCCTGGATGCCGAGCGGCGCGAGCTCCAGTCGCAGGGACTCGGTCACCGCCTCGACGGAGAACTTGGTCGCGCAGTACAGGCCCCAGCCGGCCCAGCCGACGAAACCGCCGACGGAGCTGAGGTTGACGATCCGTCCCGACAGCTGTGCCCGCATCACGGGCAGGACGGCACGGGTCACCGTCAGCAGTCCGAAGAGGTTCGTGTCGAACACCGCGCGCGCCTCCGCGTCGCTGGTCTCCTCCACCGCGCCGAGCAGGCCCCGGCCGGCGTTGTTGACGAGGACGTCGATGGTGCCGAAGCGCTCCACCGCGGCCTCGACGGCGGCCCCCGCCTGCGCCTCGTCGTTCACGTCGAGGGGCAGGACCAGCAGCCGGTCGGCGCCGGCGGCCAGGGCGTCCGCCGCGACGCGCGGGGTGCGGGCGGTCGCCACGACATCGTCGCCCTGCTCGAGGGCCTGCCGGGCGATCTCCAGGCCGAAGCCTCGGGAGGCGCCGGTGATGAACCATGTCGTCATGTGAGGTGCTCCTCATGATCGCTGCGAGTCATCGGGTCAACGCCTCCCAGCGTCGGCCCGCCGTGCAGCGGGAGCCAGGGAAGGGTCAGCCTGGGCGGCGGCTGCCTGGGACCGGCGGTACCAGGCGGGCTCAGCCGGTCGTCGGCCGGTCCTGGTCACGAACGCACGGCCGCGGGGCTCGCCGACCAGGTGGCCAGGAAGCGCAGCGCCTGGTGGGCGGGGGTGCCGGGCTCCGCGGTGTAGACGAAGACGGTCTGGTCGGGGTCGTCGCCCACGACGAGGCTCTGGAAGTCGAGCGTCATGGTGCCGGCCACCGGGTGCCGGAAGGTCTTCGATCCGGCGGCCCTGGTCCGCACCCTGTGGTCCGACCACCAGCGGCGGAAGTCGGCGTCGGCCTCGGCGAGTTCGTCCACCAGAGCCGTGAGCCGCAAGTCCTGCGGGTCGCGCGCCGCGCCCATCCGGAGGTAGGCGACGCACTCGCGGGCGACGGTCCGCCAGTCGTCGTACAGCTCGCGGAAGGCAGGGTCCAGGAACGCCATCAGCACCAGGTTGCGCCGCGCTTCGGGTACGGCCGAGAAGTCGGTGAGCAGCGCCCTGCCCAGCGCGTTCCAGCCCAGCACGTCCATCCGGTGGTCCAGCACCAGGGCGGGATACTCCCGCAGCCCGTCGAGCAGGGTCTGCGTCTGCGGGCGGATGCGGCCCTGCGCGGAGGAGGACGGTGTGGGGGCGAGGGACGCGGAGCCGGCCGCGGCGACCCGCAGCAGGTAGTCACGCTCGTCGGGCCGCAGCCGCAGCGCCCTCGCGAGCGACTCCAGCACCACCGTCGACACATGCACCGTACGGCCCTGCTCCAACCGCACCACGTAGTCCACGCTCACGTTCGCCAACTGCGCCAGTTCCTCCCGCCGCAGCCCCGGGACCCGACGGTGTCGCCCGTCGTCGGGCAGGCCCACGTCGCTCGGGTTCACCCGGGAACGGCACGCGCGCAGGAAGTCACCCAGCGTGGTGTTCGACACGTTCCGCTGACTCATATGTCGATTATGGGCGCTACGCGGCGGTACCGCGGGGCCGGCGGCGGAGGCCTCGGGAGCCGTGCCGGGGGTGTCGCAGTGGGTCCGGGCGACGG
>NZ_JBYIQP010000099.1:0-21745 GCF_057707665.1 Actinacidiphila sp. bgisy167
CCCCCCCCCCCCCCCCCCCCCCCCCCCCCCCCCGGCCGTGCCTGCGTGTGCCTGCGTGTGCCTGCTGCGGCGTGGCGTCGGCAGCGGGTCAGCGGCGGACGCGCAGCAGCGAGCGGATCGTCCGCATCGCCACCGAGAGGTTCGCCAGGTCGAAGCTCTCCGAGCCCTGGATCTCCTCCAGCGTCGTCCTGGCCCGACCGATCAGCGCGCTGTTCGACTGCTCCCATGCCTTGTAGCGCTGCTCCGGAGTGGCGGAGCCGTCGCCGGCGGACAGCACGTCCTCGGTGAGCGCCGCGTGCGCCGCGAAGAGGTCCTCGCGGATCGCCGCGCGGGCCATGGAGTGCCAGCGGTCGGCCCGCGGCAGCTCGATGATCCGGTCGAGCAGCTGCGCGATCTGCAGCCGGTCGGAGAGGTCGTAGTAGACCTCGGCGACCGCCAGCGGGTCCTTGCCCGTCCGGTCGGCCACGTCGACGATGTCGAGCGTCGGGAAGGCCGAGGAGAGCCCCGCGACCCGTGTCGCCGTCTCCTCGGGCACGCCCGCGCCGGTCAGCTCGTCGTGGATCGACTGGTACCACTCCAGATCCGCGCCGCGCAGCAGCTTCGGCAGCACCGCCCACACCGTGGCGACGCCCTCGCGGAAGAAGTCGATGGTCTCGGCGATCGCCAGCGGCTGCGGCCGGTTGTTCAGCAGCCAGCGGGTACCCCGCTCGACCAGCCGCCGCGAGTGCAGCCTGATCCGGGTCTGGACATCGGCCGGGACGACCGTGTCCAGCGTCTCCACCTCGTCCCAGACGGCGTTCAGACCGAAGATGGCCCGGGCCGCGGTGTGCGCCCGCACGATCTCCTCGGTGGTGGCCCCGGTCTCCTCCTTGAAGCGGTGCAGGAAGGTGGTGCCACCGGTGTTGACGGTGTCGTTGACCAGCATCGTCGTGACGATCTCGCGCCGCAGCGCGTGCCCGTCGATCTGCGCCCGGAACCGCTCCCGCAGCGCCTTGGGGAAGTACGCGTCGAGCAGCTGCCGCAGATACGGGTCGTCGGGCAGCCCGGTGCCGAGCAGCTCCTCCGACACGGTGATCTTCGTGTAGGCGAGGAGGACGGCGAGCTCCGGCTGGGTCAGGCCCTGGCCGGCGTTCATCCGTTCGCGGATCTGCCGGTCGGAGGGCAGGAACTCCAGGGCCCGGTCCAGCTTGCCGTCGCGGACCAGCCTGCGCAGGAAGCGCTGGTGGGCGTGGAGCAGACTGGCCGACTGGGCCATGCCGTTGGCCAGGGCCACGTTCTGCGCGTAGTTGTTGCGCAGCACGAGCGCGCCGACCTCGTCGGTCATCTCCGCCAGCAGCACGTTGCGCTGCTTGACCGTCAGGTCGCCCTCGGCGACGACGGCGTTGAGCAGGATCTTGATGTTGACCTCGTGGTCGGAGGCGTCCACGCCGGCGCTGTTGTCGATGGCGTCGGTGTTGACCCGGCCGCCGGTCTGGGCGAACTCGATCCGGCCGAGCTGGGTCAGGCCCAGGTTGCCGCCCTCGCCGACGACCTTGACGCGCAGTTCGCCGCCGTCCACGCGGATCGCGTCGTTGGCCTTGTCGCCGACGTCGGAGTGCGACTCGGAGGAGGCCTTCACATAGGTGCCGATGCCGCCGTTCCACAGCAGGTCGACCGGCGCCTTGAGGATCGCCTTCATCAGCTCGGCCGGCGTCATCTTCGCCACCGGCTGCTCGATGCCGAGCGCCTTGCGGATCTGCGGGGTGAGCGTGACCGCCTTGGCGGTGCGGGGGAAGACCCCGCCGCCGTGCGAGATCAGTTTGGTGTCGTAGTCCGCCCACGACGAGCGCGGCAGTTCGAACATCCGGCGGCGCTCGGCGTAGGAGGCCGCCGCGTCCGGCTCGGGGTCGACGAAGATGTGCCGGTGGTCGAAGGCGGCGACCAGCCGGATGTGCTCACTGAGCAGCATGCCGTTGCCGAAGACGTCACCGGACATGTCGCCGACGCCGACGACGGTGAAGTCCTCGCTCTGGGTGTCGTGGCCCATCTCGCGGAAGTGCCGCTTGACCGACTCCCATGCACCGCGGGCGGTGATGCCCATCTTCTTGTGGTCGTAGCCGACCGAGCCGCCGGAGGCGAACGCGTCGCCGAGCCAGAAGCCGTAGGAGGTGGCGACCTCGTTGGCGATGTCGGAGAAGGACGCGGTGCCCTTGTCGGCGGCGACCACCAGATAGGTGTCGTCACCGTCGTGGCGGACCACGTCGGCCGGCGGCACGACCTGGCCGCCGACCAGGTTGTCGGTGACGTCGAGCAGACCGGAGATGAAGGTCTTGTAGGAGGCGATGCCCTCGGCCAGCCACGCCTCGCGGTCGGCCACCGGGTCCGGCAGCTGCTTGGCGACGAAGCCGCCCTTGGCGCCCACCGGCACGATGACGGTGTTCTTCACCATCTGCGCCTTGACCAGGCCGAGGATCTCGGTGCGGAAGTCCTCGCGCCGGTCGGACCAGCGCAGTCCGCCGCGGGCGACCTTGCCGAAGCGCAGGTGCACGCCCTCCACGCGCGGCGAGTACACCCAGATCTCGTACGCCGGACGCGGCGCGGGCAGGTCCGGGATCTCCCGCGGGTCGAACTTCATCGACACATAGGCGTGCGGCCTGCCGCCCTCGGCGCGCTGGAAGTAGTTGGTGCGCAGCGTCGCCTTGATGAGGGTCAGGAAGGAGCGCAGGATGCGGTCCTCGTCCAGGCTGGCGACCTGCTCCAGGGCGGCGTCCACCTCCTCCAGCAGGGCGTCGGTCAGCTCGCTGCCGGCCCGCTGGTGGTCCGGGGAGAGCCGGGCCTGGAAGAGGTTGACCAGCAGCCGGGTGGTGTGGACGTTGTTGCGGAGGGTGTCCTCCATGTACTCCTGGGAGAAGGCCGTTCCGGCCTGCCGCAGGTACTTGGCGTACGCCCGCAGCACCATCGCCTGGCGCCAGGAAAGGCCGGCGCGCAGCACCAGCGAGTTGAAGCCGTCGTTCTCGGCCTGCCCCTTCCAGGTCGCGCTGAAGGCGTCCTGGAAGCGCTCACGGGCGTCGTCGCCCAGGTCGCCCAGCGAGGGGTCGATCCGCAGCCCGAAGTCGTAGATCCAGGCGCGGGAGCCGTCGGCGCGGCGCAACTCGTACGGGCGCTCGTCGATGACCTCGACGCCCAGGCGCTGCAGCACCGGCAGCACCGCGGACAGCGACACGGGGGCGCCGGTGCGGTAGATCTTGAAGCGGCGCTCGTCGGGTGCGGCGCCGACCGGCTCGTACAGGCTGAGGCAGAAGTCCTCGCCGCGCAGGCGCTCCAGGTGCTGCAGGTCCGCGACGGCCGCGCGGGGGGTGAAGTCGGCCCGGTAGCCGTCGGGGAAGGCGTGCGCGTAGCGCCGGGTCAGTTCGGCCGCGCGCTCCTCGCCGCACTCGGAGACCAGCGCCTCGGCGAAACCGTCCGCCCACGAGCGTGCGGCGTCGGCCAGGCGGTTCTCGATCCGCTCGATGTCGCGGTCGGTCAGGTGCGGCAGCTCGGTGCCGGGGGCGACACGGACCACGAAGTGCAGCCGCGAGAGCACCGACTCGGTGTTCCACGCGGTGAAGTCGGCGGTGACGCCGTTCAGCTCCTCCTTGAGGATCTCGGTCAGCCGCAGCCGCACACCCGTGGTGTAGCGGTCGCGCGGCAGGTAGACCAGCGCCGAGAAGTAGCGGCCGTACTCGTCCTGGCGCAGGAACAGCCGCAGTCGGCGGCGCTCCTGCAGATAGAGCACGCTGGTGACGATCTCGCGCAGCTCGTCCGGCCCGGTCTGGAAGAGCTCGTCGCGCGGGTAGGTCTCCAGGATCTGCAGCAGGTCGCGGCCGTCGTGGCTGTCCGGGGAGAAGCCCGCGCCCTCCAGCACCTCCTGCACCTTGCGGCGGACCACCGGCACACGGCGCACGGACTCGGTGTAGGCGGCCGAGGAGAACAGGCCGAGGAAGCGGCGCTCGCCGACGACGTTGCCGTCGGCGTCGAACTTCTTCGCCCCGATGTAGTCGAGGTAGGAGGGGCGGTGCACCGTGGCGCGGCTGTTGGCCTTGGTGAGGATCAGCAGCCTGGGCTCGCGAGCCTTCTTGCGGGCGTCGGCGGGCAGCCGGTTGAAGGACGGCGAGAGCGCGTCGCCGTTCTCCGACTCCTCCACACGGTGCCGCGGGTCGGAGCGCAGGATGCCGAGCCCGGTGCCGGGGACGGCGGTGAGCACGTCCTCCTCGCCCTCCGGGGTGGTCTGTGTGGTCAGCGCGTACTCGCGGTAGCCGAGGAAGGTGAAGTGGTCCTCACAGAGCCAGCGCAGCAGCTCCCGGGCCTCGCCGACCTCCTGCTCGGGCAGCCCGGGCGGCGGCGTCGCCGCCAGCTCGTCGGCGATGCGCAGCGCGGCGTCGCGCATCTTCCGCCAGTCCTCGACGGCCTCGCGGGCGTCGGAAAGGACCCGGCGCAGATCGGCGGTGATCTGCTTCAGGTCCTCGCGGTCGGTCTCGCGGTCGATCTCCACATGGATCCAGGACTCGGTCAGCACGTCGTGCGGCGCGCCGTCGCCGTCGCCGGGGGCGGTGTCCAGCACCTCCAGCAGCTTCCCGGTCACGTCACGGCGCACCTGCATCAGCGGGTGGACCACGACGTGGATCGCGCGGTCCTGCCGCGACAGCTCATTGGTGACGGAGTCGACGAGGAACGGCATGTCGTCGGTGACCACCTCGACGACCGTGTGGCTGCACGTCCAGCCGTTCTCCTCCACCGTGGGGGTGTGCACGCGCACGTTGGCCGTGCCCTGCGGACGCACCTCGGCCAGCCGGTGGTGGGACGCTGCGGCGCCGAAGACGTCGACCGGATCGCGGTCGAGCAGGTCCTCGGGGGCGCTGTGCAGGTAATAACGCTGGAGGAAGGCTTCCAGAGCCTTTCTGTCCAGGCCCTGGCCAGGTGGTCCCCCCGCCGGGCTGTTCTCAGCTACCCGGGCCGCCCGTGCGAGCAGCTCGGCCTTGGCTTCGTCCAGCTTGGTCTGCATGTCCTCATGCTCCTGTCGCGCGCCATTGCGTGACGTAGGTGGTGGTGATCGATGGGTCAGCGCTGATCACGATGCAAGGCTATCGCTACGGCCGGGGGGGCTGTCAGGGGCTCTTTGTGTACAAAACCACGAACCATTCTTTGACGAACTGGACAGCCCGCCCGTGCGGGTGCAGGTTGAGGAGGGGAACGTCGAGGTGACGTAGCGAGACGTTCACACGACCGATACGCGGGAGGGCGGCGCGACGCGCGGAAAGGCGGGGGCGCGAGGCCGAGGGGCCGCGGAGCACCGGCACACGGCCGACGGAACGGCACACGGCGAGAGGCGGGACACCGGCCATGGCCACCAGGATCCTGATTGTGACCGGCGATGCGGCGGAATCGCTGGAAGTCATGTACCCGTACCAACGACTCCTCGAAGAGGGGTACGAAGTGCACATCGCGGCCCCCAGCCGCAAGAAGCTCAGGTTCGTCGTCCACGACTTCGAGGAGGGCTTCGACACCTACACCGAGAAGCCCGGCTACAGCTGGCCGGCCGACCTGGCCTTCGCGGACGTCGATCCCGGCGCGTACGCGGCCGTGGTCATCCCGGGCGGCCGCGCCCCGGAGTACCTGCGCAACGACCCGGAGCTGCGCAAGGTGCTCAAGGCGTTCTTCGACGCCGACAAGCCCGTCGCGCAGATCTGTCACGGGCCGCTGCTGACGGCCGCCGTGGGCGCCCTCAGCGGGCGCCGCGTCACCGCCTACCCGGCGCTGGAGATGGACATGGAGACGGCCGGGGCGAGCTTCCAGGACTCCGAGGCCGTCGTGGACGGCGTCGTGGTCTCCTCGCGGGCCTGGCCGGACCACCCGGCCTGGATGCGCGAATTCCTCACGGTGCTGCGCTCCACAGCGCCGGTGACCTGACCGGCGGCCGGGAAGTGCGGGACGACGGCTCCCCGGCGGGTCCTCGGCCGCGGTCCCGGTGCCGGCACCACCCGGCATCCGGCGGCATCTGGCACCCGGCACCCGGCACCCGCCAGGCTCAGGCGACGAGGGCCTCGGCGGTCTCCACGGCCTCCTCCAGGGAGTCGACCACGGGCACCCCCGCGGTCTCCAGGCTGGCCCGGCTGTGCGAGCCGCCGGTGTAGAGCACCGCCCTGGCCCCGACGTGGCGGGCGGCCACCGCGTCGTCGACCGCGTCGCCGATGACCACCATGCGGTCCGCCGCGATGCCCTCCATCGCGGCGACGTGCCGCGCCATCTGCTCGGACTTGCCGCTGTGGGTGCCCTCGGTACGGCCGTCCACCCGCAGGAAGTGGTTCTCGATGCCGTGCGTGCGCAGGATCGGTATCAGCCGATCGTGGGGCGCCAGTGAGCACAGCGACTGCGTCAGCCCCTCGTAGCGGCGCCGCGCCAGGATCTCCGCGGCCCCCTCGGCGAGGCCGCACGTCCCGGCGAGGGTCCAGTAGTGGCGATGGAAGATGTCGTCCATCACCTCCCACTCCTCGTCGGTGGGGAGCCTGCCCATGAGCCGCTCGTAGAACAGGGGGACCGGCACGCAGTACAGCTCGCGGTAGCGCTTCAGCGTGATCCGCGGCAGCCCGATCTCGGCGAAGGAGGCGTTGGTCGCCTCGATCACCGCGTCGATGTCATGGAGCAGCGTGCCGTTCCAGTCCCACACGAGATGCGCGTTCACACCCGAAACCGTACCCAGACCTCACGTCCTCAAGGCAAGTGCCCAGGTCAAATCCGCGCGCTGAGTGTCCGCCCGGTCACCTCACGCGATGAGCGCGGGGATCTCCTGGGTGGCGTACCAGAGCAGCTCGTGGTCCTCGGCGCCGTCGACGGTGAAGCGGGCGTCGTCGTCACCCGCGTCGGCCGCGCCCAGGGCGTCCGCGGCCGCCGTGACGTCCCGCTCGGCCTCGTCGGCGTCGGCGTGGACGGCGGCCGCCCTGGCCAGCGGCACCGGCGCGGCCAGGCGCACCGCGCCCAGCGCCGAGGGGTCGAGGCCGCGGTCGGGGTCGAAGGCCACGGCGCCGTCCGCGACGTCGACCGCGACCACCACACGCCGCCTCGGCGCGTCCGGATCGGCGGCGAGCCGGCGCAGGGAGGCCTGGGCGGCGCGGGTCAGCGCGGCGTACTCCAGTTCCTCGATGTCGTCGGAGACGTACCACTCGCGCAGGCTCGGGGTGACGGCGAAGGCGTCCAGCGGAGCGGGGCCCAGCTCACCCGCCTTGTACGCCTCGGCCAGGCCGGGGAGGGTCGTGGGGATGTAGACGCGCATGGCGTCAGCATACGGGCGCATCACCCCTGATAGGTGAATCCGGCACCGCCTCCCCAAGCCCCCGGGGCCGGCTTCCGGCGGCCGCGCCCGTCCCCGTAGAACCCGGTTACCAGTCGGTAGACCACGGGGGTCCCACCAATGCCTGTCCTGACACCCATGCCCGCGTCCGCGTCCGCGGTCGTGCCCGGGTCCGCGCTCACGCCCGCGCCCTCCCCTGCGCCGTCCGTGCCCAGGGCGTCCGCGCCCTCGCCGGCGCGGCACATCACCGCCCTGCCGCCGCACGTCTGGTTCGCCGGGCGGCTGCTGGAGGTCCTCACCGGGCGTCGGCCCATCACCAGCCTGGCCGGCCGGATGCGCCCCGAGGCCTACGACCGGCTCTGGGACCTGGTGGGAGCCCGCGCCGACTGGCGCTATGTCTCCCGCGGCCACCTGCCTCGGCTGCTCAAGCCGCCGCGCGTCTCCCCCGTCCCGGACGGCGCCGCCGTCGAGGTCTGCGCCGTCGTCCTGCTCACCCCGCACGTCGTGCGGGCCCTCGCCTTCCGCCTGGAGCGCACGGGGCCCGAGGGGCGCGAGGAACCGGGACGCCCGTGGCCGGTACGCCGGGGGCCGGGGCACGGGGGCCCCGGACGCTCGGGAGCGCCGCCGCCTGGCGCTGCGCCGCCGTCGAGGCGCACTGACCGCGCCGATCCGCGCGAGCCCTGAAGCGGACCCGGACACGCGCCGGGGCCGGACTCCGCGAGGAGTCCGGCCCCGGTAACGCGTGATCGCTACTTCTTGCGGCGCCGGCCGCCCTTGGCCGCACGACGGCGCTCCGCACGCGTCATGCCGTCCGACTCCTGGCCCGCGTCGCTCTCGAAGTCGCCCTCGACGACACCGCCCTCGCCGTCCACCGTGGGAGCGGAGAAGTGCAGCCGGTCGGCCCGCTTCGGGGTCTCCAGGCCCTTGGCCCGGATCTCGGGACGGGCGTCCTGCTTGACCAGCGTCGGGGCGGCGTCCTGCGGGGCGCCGGCCTCCACCGGAACCTCCTCGACCTGCTGCTCGACCTGGACCTCCAGGTTGAACAGGTAGCCGACGGACTCCTCCTTGATGCCGTCCATCATGGCCTTGAACATGTCGTAGCCCTCGCGCTGGTACTCCACCAGCGGGTCGCGCTGCGCCATCGCCCGCAGGCCGATGCCCTCCTGCAGGTAGTCCATCTCGTACAGGTGCTCACGCCACTTGCGGTCCAGCACCGACAGCACCACGCGCCGCTCGAGTTCGCGCATGATCTCCGAGCCGAGCTGCTTCTCCCGCGCGTCGTACTGCTCGTGGATGTCGTCCTTGACCATCTCCGCGATGAAGTCCGCGGTGATGCCCGCCCGGTCGCCCGCGGCCTCCTCCAGGTCCTCCACGGTCACCGTGACCGGGTAGAGCTGCTTGAAGGCGCCCCACAGCCGGTCCAGGTCCCAGTCCTCCGCGAAGCCCTCGGACGTCTCGATCGCGATGTAGTCGTCGATCGTGTCGTCCATGAAGTGACGCACCTGCTCGTGCAGGTCCTCGCCCTCCAGGACGCGCCGGCGCTCGCCGTAGATGACCTCGCGCTGCCGGTTGAGCACCTCGTCGTACTTCAGGACGTTCTTGCGGATCTCGAAGTTCTGCTGCTCGACCTGGGACTGGGCGGAGGCGATGGCCCGGGTCACCATCTTGTTCTCGATCGGCACGTCGTCAGGCACGTTGGCCATCGCCATCACGCGCTCCACCATCTGCGCCTTGAACAGGCGCATCAGGTCGTCACCGAGGGAGAGGTAGAAGCGGGACTCGCCCGGGTCGCCCTGACGGCCGGAGCGGCCGCGCAGCTGGTTGTCGATACGCCGGGACTCGTGGCGCTCGGTGCCCAGGACGTACAGGCCGCCGAGCTCCTTGACCTCCTCGAACTCGGCCTTGACCGCCGCCTCGGCGCGCTCCAGCGCCTCCGGCAGGGCCGCCGCCCACTCCTCGACGTGCTCCACCGGGTCCAGACCGCGCTGCCGCAGTTCCGCCTCGGCCAGGTCGTCCGGGTTGCCGCCCAGCTTGATGTCCGTACCGCGGCCGGCCATGTTGGTGGCCACCGTCACGGCGCCCTTGCGGCCGGCCTGCGCGACGATCGACGCCTCGCGCTCGTGGTGCTTGGCGTTCAGCACCTCGTGCGGGACGCCGCGCTTGTTCAGCTGCTGCGACAGGTACTCGGACTTCTCGACCGAGGTGGTGCCGACCAGGACCGGCTGGCCCTTCTCGTGCTTCTCGACGATGTCCTCGACGACCGCCGCGAACTTCGCCTCCTCGGTGCGGTAGATCAGGTCCGCCCGGTCCTTGCGCTGCACGGTGCGGTTGGTCGGGATCGGGACCACGCCGAGCTTGTAGATCTGGTGGAACTCCGCGGCCTCGGTCATCGCCGTACCGGTCATGCCCGAGAGCTTGGAGTACAGGCGGAAGAAGTTCTGGAGGGTGATCGTGGCGAGCGTCTGGTTCTCGTCCTTGATCTCCACCCCCTCCTTGGCCTCGATCGCCTGGTGCATGCCCTCGTTGTAGCGGCGGCCGGCCAGGATACGGCCGGTGTGCTCGTCGACGATCATGACTTCGCCGTCCATGACGACGTAGTCCTTGTCCTTCTTGTAGAGCTCCTTGGCCTTGATGGCGTTGTTCAGGTAGCCCACGAGCGGCGTGTTCACCGACTCGTAGAGGTTGTCGATACCCAGCCAGTCCTCGACCTTGGCCACGCCCGCCTCGTGGATGGCGACGGTGCGCTTCTTCTCGTCGAAGTCGTAGTCACCGGTCTCCGGCTTGCCCATGCCGCCGGCCTCGCCCGGCTTCAGGCGGGTCACCAGCCGCGCGAAGTCCGAGTACCACTTCGTCGCCTGGTCCGCGGGACCGGAGATGATCAGCGGCGTACGGGCCTCGTCGATGAGGATCGAGTCCACCTCGTCCACGATCGCGAAGTTGTGGCCGCGCTGCACCAGTTCGTCCTTCGACCACGCCATGTTGTCGCGCAGGTAGTCGAAGCCGAACTCGTTGTTGGTGCCGTAGGTGATGTCACAGGCGTACTGCTCGCGGCGCTGCGCCGGCGTCATGTTCGCGAGGATGCAGCCGACCTGGAGGCCCAGGAAGCGGTGCACCCGGCCCATCCACTCCGAGTCGCGCTCGGCGAGGTAGTCGTTGGTGGTGATCAGGTGCACGCCCTTGCCGGACAGGGCGTTCAGATAGGCCGGCAGCGTGCCGACCAGGGTCTTGCCCTCACCGGTGCGCATCTCGGCGACGTAGCCGAGGTGCAGCGCCGCACCGCCCATGAGCTGGACGTCGTAGTGCCGCTGACCCAGGACGCGCTTCGCTGCCTCGCGGACGGTGGCGAACGCCTCGGGGAGCAGGTCGTCCAGGCTCTCGCCGTCGGCGTAGCGCTCCTTGTACTCGTCCGTGAGGGCCCGCAGCTCGGCGTCCGTCAGATTGACGAAGTCCTCTTCAATGGAATTGACCTGGTCCGCGATGCGGTGCAGCTTGCGCAGGATCTTGCCTTCGCCTGCACGCAGGATCTTGTTGAGGACGGACACGTAGGCTGGCTCCTTGCCGGTCGGGCCTGGCACGGTTTCTCGCGCTGGCACAGCAGGTCACACCCCGCTGCAACGGCCATCGTAAGCGAGGACACCAGCGGGCCGGGAGGTCCGTCGCCAAGCCGGGCGGTTCTCGCTGCCGATCGCGGCCCCGATCCGCTGTTCTCGGTCGCCACCAGGCCCCCCGCTCGGCGATACTCCGGGCCCATGGAACCCGTGACCCTCACCACCGACCGCCTCATCCTGCGCCCCTTCGGGCCGGACGACGTCGAAGCCGTCCGCGCCGCCTGCCAGGACCCGGAGATCCCCCGCTGGACACCCGTGCCGTCCCCGTACACCCTCGAGCACGCACGCGACTTTGTCACGCGGACCTGTCCCGACGGCTGGCGCGACGACACCATCTACAACTTCGCCGTCACCACGCGCGACGAGGGATACCTGGTGGGAGCCATGGGCCTGGTGCGGCTGGCCCAGCTCAACACCGCCGAGCGGCAGGCCGAACTCGGCTACTGGACCGCCAAGGAGCAGCGCGGCCGCGGCCTCACGGCCGAGGCCGCCGGCTCCGTCGTCCGCTGGGCCTTCGAGGAGCTCGGCGTGGAGCGCCTGGAGTGGTACGCCGAGGCGGGCAACACCGGCTCCCGCGCGGTCGCCCTCAAGACCGGCTTCCGGATGGAGGGCACCATGCGCGGCAAGATCGTCCATCGGGGCACCCGCCGGGACGCGTGGGTCGGCGCGCTGCTCCCCTCCGACCTGGGCCTGACCCACGGGGCGGCCTACCTCCCGCACCAGGGCGGGTGACGGGGGGCGGCTCGGGACGGGCGAACGGTTCGGTCGGGCTCGGCGGCGCGGGGCGGTCGGGCTCGGCGGGGCGGGGCGGTCGGGCTCAGCGGCGCGGTTCGGTCGGGCTCAGCGGCGCGGTTCGGTCGGGCTCGGCTGTCGCGTACGCGGGCGCCGGCCCCGCACGGACGGGCACGGACGGGCACGGACGGGCACGGACGGGCACGGATTGTCGGTGGCGCCTTCTAGGGTGGCTCCATGACGACGCCCGTGTCCCTTTCCGCCGATGACGCCCGCCGCACGGCCCTGCGCGCGCAGGGCTTCCTCGGCGCCCCCGACCGCCGCGGCGGCGTCCGGGGTGTTCTGCGGCGGCTGGGCGCGGTGCAGCTCGACACCATCTCCGTGCTCGCCCGTTCCCATGAGCTCATCCCCTACGCCCGCCTCGGCGCCGTCGGCCGCGCCGCGGTCGAGACCGCCTACTGGACGGAGAACCACGCCTTCGAGTACTGGTCGCACGCCGCCTGCATCCTGCCCATCGAGGAATGGCCGCACTTCGCCTTCCGCCGCCGGGCCCGGCGGGCCCGCGGCCACCGCTGGCACGTGCTGGAGGACGCCGACCGGTCCACCGCCGCCGTGCTGGACCGGCTCAAGGCCGACGGACCGCTGACCTCAACCGAACTCGGCGGCGCCAAGAACGGCGGCCCCTGGTGGGACTGGTCCGAGACCAAGATCGCAGTGGAGTGGCTGCTCGACACCGGCGAGGTCGTCTGCACCCGACGGCGCGGCTGGAAGCGCGTCTACGACCTCGCCGAGCGCGCCGTCCCCGACGCCCTCCTCCACGACGACATCGACGACGCCGAATGCCTGCGCCGCCTGGTCGCCCAGGCCGGTGCCGCACTGGGCGTCGCCACCCGAGCCGACCTCGCCGACTACCACCGCCTCAAGGGTGAGCAGGTCGACGCGGTCATCGCCGACACCTGCCTCGTGCCCGTCCAGGTCGAGGGCTGGGGCGGCAAGCCCGCCTGGGCGGACCCGGCCGCCCTGGCGGACGCCTCCCGCGGCGGCCGCCACCGCACGACCCTGCTCTCCCCCTTCGACTCCCTGATCTGGGACCGGCCCCGCACCGAGCGCATCTTCGGCTTCACCCACCGCCTCGAGGCCTATGTCCCCAAGCCCCGGCGCGTGCACGGGTATTTCGCGATGCCGCTGCTGTCCGGCGGCCGACTGGTCGGCCGCGCCGACCCGGCCCGCGAGGGAAAGACCTTGATAGCCCGTCAGGTGTCCTTGGAGTCCGCGCGCGCCGTCGAGCCCATGGCGCAGGCGCTGCGGGAGGCCGCCGCGTGGGTAGGCTGCGAGGAGGTCCGTATCGAACGGCTCGACGTCCCGAAGCTCGCCGCGGCCCTGGCCGAAGCCGTCGCCGCTTCCTGACCGGACGCACCCGAGGCGGCCGGCGCGGCCGACGCGGGGACTGCTCAGCCGACCGGCTCAGCGGCACCGACGGACCCGGAGGCGGGACACGGTCAGCGCCAGGGGTCAGGGCCAGGGCCAGGGCCAGCGGATCAGCGGATCAGCGGATCAGCGGATCTCGAGGATCTTCTCCCGCATCGCGTAGACCACGGCTTCCATCCGCGAGTGCAGCTGCAACTTCTCCAGGATGTTGCGCACATGGTTCTTCACCGTGTTCTCGCTGATGAAGAGCTCCTTGGCGATGTCCCGGTTGTTCATGCCGGTGGCGACCAGCTTCAGCACCTCCAGCTCACGGTCCGTCAGCCGGGGGGCCGGCACGAGCTTGCGCTCGTCCGTGCGCTGGATCATCGACTTGAACTCGGTGAGCAGCTTCGACGCCATCGACGGGCTGATCTGCGACTGGCCGTCCGCCACGGCGCGGATCGCCGTGGCCACCTCGTCGGTGGAGATCTCCTTGAGGAGGTAGCCGGTCGCCCCCGCCTTGATGGCCTCGTAGAGGTCCGCCTCCTCGTCGCTCATCGTCAGCATGATGATCTTCGCGCTGGGGGCCACCTCCTTGATAGAGGTGCAGGACTCGATACCGCCCCGCTTGGGCATCCGCACGTCCATCAGCACGATGTCCGGCAGCAGATCCGCGGCCTTCTCCGTCGCCTCCGCGCCGTCCCCCGCCTCGCCGACGACCTGGATGTCCTCTTCCTGCGCGAGCACGATCTCCAGCCCCCGGCGGAACAGGGCGTGGTCGTCCACCACGAGCACCCTGATCGGCTCCTTGCGCGGCGCACCGGCGGCAGCCGGGCTCCCCGCGGCGCCCGTGCCGGGCTCCTCGCCACCGGCCGGCGCGGGCTCGAAGCTGTCCGCCATCGGTTCCTCCCCCTCGGGCCGGCGCCCGCGGTAGTCGCACTCTCCGTGCCAGGCCAACCGAGCGGTGCGGCCCGCGCATTGGCTGCCCGCCCATGATTCCATGCCCGGGCACGGCGACGCCCCCAGGCGAAGGTCGTTTTCCGCCCGGGAGCGTCACCGCTGATCCCTAGCTCACCGGCGGAGCGCACCACCCGCGCCGGACGGCGCATCCTCGACGGAGGGGTCCGCCTTGAGATGGATGACGCCGTAGTCGTAGCCGTGCCGCCGGTAGACGACACTCGGTTGTCCCGTGTCGGAGTCGATGAACAGGTAGAAGTCGTGCCCGATCAGTTCCATCTCGTAGAGGGCCTGGTCAAGCGTCATAGGTGCTGCAGCGTGCGTCTTCTCGCGAACCACCAGGGGCCCTTCGCCCTGGACCTCGAGACGACCGCCGATCTTGGTGGTGGGCACGCCTGTGGACGTCTCCCCGCCGCTCGGGGTGCCGTTGAACTCGGCCGTGGCCAGCCCGGCCGTCGCCTCCGCCACGCTCATCGGCGCACGGCTTCCGCCACGATGCACCCGGCGCTTGTCAGCCGCCTTGCGCAGCCGCGCCTCGAGCTTGTTCACCGCGACGTCGAGCGCCGCGTAGGAGTCGGGAGCGGCGGCCTCGGCCCGGATCACCGGGCCACGGGTGCGCAGCGTGATCTCCACCCGGTCGGAACGTTCTGCCTGCCGGGGGTTCGGTTCCTTGGACACCTCGACCTCGAGGCTCATCACCTTGCCGTCGAGTTTCTGGATCTTCTCCAGCTTCTCGTTCACGTGCTTGCGGAACCGCTCGGGCACCTCGGTCTTACGGCCCTTGACGACGATGTCCACGCAGAACTCCGTTCCCGGATCGCCTCGGTCTCGCGCGGCGATCCCTTGCGCTGAGGCCGGGGGGCACCAAGTCCCGCCCGGCGTCGACGTTCGTAGCCGCTCCGCGCGCTCGGAGGCTTCCGGGCGGCGAAGCCGCGACTCTCACCTCCTCCTCCCCCGCGAAACAGGGATTCACCCACTGAACCATGGGTGAACCGCGTGTCACGGTCCGGGAAACGGCGGCCCGCAGCGGGTGCCGCCACCCCTCACCACCGAACATAGACCCGCTGCCCCGGGGTCGGCACCCCCAGAAGCGCTCTACCTGTCTTTGGGCGACATGCCCCTTGTGTCACCTGCGAGGGCGGCCGTGAGCGCCGACTTCGGCTTGTTCTCGCCTGCCGCGCGGCGCACACTCCGCCGCCCGGCAAGCCGCCCTCCCCTTCGCACCTCCGTTCGACATCGTCAGAGACGTTCGACCGGACCGGACGTTCGAGCGAACCGCCTGTTCGGCTGGCTGCTTCGCGGTGTCAGCTTCCAGGACTCCGTCCAGAGACTCGGCCTGACCGCCCGCCCGTAGCACCCCGGTCTCCCCGACCCCCCGTGGGACGGCGCAACGGCGCCGGGCCGCCGACGACCGCCGCGGCCAGGACCCGGGCACCGGCTTCCTCGACCGCACCGGCCGCCGCGGCCAGCGAGGCGCCCGTCGTCATCAGATCGTCCACCAGCACCACCGAGGCGGTCCTCAGGAGGCGGCCGGCGCCGCGCACGGCGGTCAGGGCGCCGTCGAGGTTCGCGGGCCTGTCGCGGGCGCCCAGCCCCGACTGGTCGGCGACCGCGCGGCACTGCCGCAGCACCGCGGCCACCCGGACGGTCAGCCCGTCCCGCCGCAGGTCCGCGGCAGCCGCGAGGGCCAGGCGTCGGGTCGCGTCATGGCCGCGGGCGGCGACCGCCCGGCGGGAGGAGGGGACGGGGACGAGGAGGAAGGGGGGAAGGGCACGGGACGGGATGACAGCGGGAGGGGTGGGGAGGGGGAGGTCGTCTTCCCGGCGCCGCGTATCAGGGGCCCCACCCCCACCCCCTCCCCGCACCGCCGCGTAGACCGCTCCCGCCAGGGCCCCGCCCAGGGGACGGGCCAGGCCCAGCGCGCCACGCTCCTTGTGCGCCAGCAGCACCGCGCGCGGCTGGTCGGCGTATACGGTGGCCGCCCAGACGGCGGGCAGCCCCGCGGGCGGCGCGTCCGGCCGGACCTCCCGGGGCCCCGGCTCGTACAGCGCTGCGCCGCACTCGTCGCACAGCATGATCCGCGGCGCCCCGCACCCCGCGCACTCGGCCGGAAGCAGGAGCCCGGCCATCTCCCGCCACCATGAGCGCACCGCGCGGCCGCACCGAGCGGACCGCCGTCCTTGAGCTCCTCGCATGACTCGACGATGCCGGGAACGCGCGATCGGCGCCAGCCCCGTCCTCAGCCTGTGGACAACTGCTGCCGCGCCCGGCGGAGCAGACCTGCACGGCCTGCGGCGGGGGCTGTGGCCGGCCCCGTGCCGGAGTGGATCGGGCAGCCGGACAGGCACGGCTCCCACGGCACCCGGCACCCGGCACCCGGCACCCGGCACCCGGCACCCGGCACCCGGCACCCGGGAACCTACACCCCCCCGGCACCCGGAGTGAACGGGTGGTCCGCCCGTCAGCCGGGGTAGACGGGCGAGCCGGCCTTGGGCGCGACTTCCCTCCAGTTGCCGTCGGGCGGCAGCCGGAAGACACCGCCCTCGAGTTCCGCGAGCAGCGGTGCGTCCTGACGCTCCGACGCAGCCACCGACACCACTCCGCTGATGCCCGGCAGGCTTGACGAGGACGCGCTGGAGCCGTCCACGTCCACGTACTGGATCTGCGGCACTCCCCCCTCCTCGCGACCCACCACGACCAGCCGGCTGAACCCTGCCCAGGACGTCGCTATGACGTCCTCCAACTGCGGCGCGACGCTGCGCAACTCCGCCACCGTGATCTTCTGTTCGGCCGCGTTGCCGGAACGCTCGATCCGCCCGAGCCGCAGCGTGGTGTGGTTGCCCTCGCGCACCAGCAGGGCGATGCGCACGCCGTCGGCCGCCACCCGCAGCGACTCGATGCGCCCGTCGCCGAGCTCCGGCACATCGACGCGGACGGGGCTGCCCGTGCCGTCCGGCAGCATGAGCAGCCGCGGCCGGTCGGGGTCGCGGTCGGCGATCCAGAGGTCGCCATAGCCGTCCCAGCTGGGGGTCGTGAACCGGTTCTTCGGGTCGGCGGCCACACTGCGGAGCACGACGGGGCCGAGTTGGGCGTCGTCGCTCAGCTCGGTCACATACAGGCTCGCGTCGTCTTCGCTGAGGGCGGCGGCGTAGTGCTCGTCGCGGCGTACTGCGGCGGAACCCACCCGGAAGGGCCCGCTGCCGAGAGGACCGGCCACCGCGCCGGGCCTGGTGTCCGTACCGCTGCCGCTGAGGCTGACGAGATGGTGCTCCGCGTTGACGAAGTACTGCTCCTTGCTGGCGCCGACCAGTTTGTCGGGTGCGTAGGCGCCGGCGTCCTCACGATGCAGCGTGCACAGAGCGCGGCCGGAGGGGCCCTGGATCTCGACGGAGGGCACGGGCGTGGACGACATGCCCTGGACGGTCTGGATGAGCTGGGCGGCCATCCGTTCGCAGCGCTCGCTGTCGCCGCCGGGGGCACCCTTGAGCTTCACCGTCACCCGCTGGGAGTCGTCGAGTTCGACCTCCTTGGCCCGGATGCCCGCGGGGAAGGCCGAGACGACCACCGGCTCCAGCCAGTCGGTGGGCCCGGCGAGCAGGGCGTTGACGGCGTTGCTCAGCACGTTGACGCGCTTGCGCAGGTAGATCGGGTCGGCGACGAGGTCGTCCCGGCCGGCCACGGCGTCCTTGGGGCCGGGCCCGGGGGCGGCGAAGTAGAAGGTGTCGACGGAGCGGTAGAAGCGCTGGAAGTCGGCCTCGCTCAGCACAAGGCCGTCGGCGACACCGGCGATGCGCCATTCCCCGTGCTCCTCGGTCAGGCGTATGCCGCTGCTGAAGGTGCCGTTCTCGGCGCGGTAGGCGTGCCGGGCGTCGACGGTGGCGACCTTGCTGCCGGTGAGGGTGATCTGGGTGCTGCCGCCGTCCTTGGCGGCGGCCGCCGGGACCGGTTCCTGCACCTGGACGGCTCCGTCGGCGAGGACGGTGATCCCCGACTGGGGCTTCCAGCGCTTGGCCTGCTCATCGGTCATGTAGAGCTTGGCGGTGGCGTAGTCGGCCTCGTCGCTGGTGGTGGCCTCGAGGAAACCGCTGACGATCTCGCGGGGGGTCTCTCCGCCCTGCGGTTTGACTCCGAAGACCCGGACCTGGGGGTCGGTGTCGGCGTGCTTCTCCCCGCCGACCTCGTGCACCTCGCCGCTGCTGGGCATGGAGGCGCAGCCCGTGAGCAGCACGAGGACGCCCAGGAGCACACCCGCAACGGCCGGCCTCGGCGGGCCGCCCCCCTTCGCGCGCATCAGTCGTCGTCCTCCCGCGCTTCGTCCGCTGTCGTGGGGTGGGTGACCGTGCCGGCGCCGGCGCGGTGTCCGACGACCCGAGCGCCGTTGCCGGGCAGGGCCGCGGGGTCGGCGGCGGGCGGCCGCGGCGGGGTGAACGGCATGGAGGGGATGGCGGGCGCGGCGAACCGCGGCGCCGGGAAGCCGTGGTGTCCGGATGGCCGAGGCGTGGCGGCGTCGAGCGCGGTGGCGCCGGGCGGCATGCCCCGGTGGGAGAGCGTGCTCGCGAGCTCGCGGTTGCGGCGGGAGTCCTCGGGCTCGAGCGCGATCGGCGATCCGCGGAGGGTGTCGGCGCCGGTACGGGGCAGGGTCAGCCGGAACTGGGAGCCGCCGCCGGGCTCGCCCCAGGCCTGGAGCCAGCCGCCGTGCAGGCGGGCGTCCTCCAAGGCGATGGAGAGCCCGAGGCCGGTGCCTCCGGTGGTGCGGGCGCGGGCGGGATCGGCGCGCCAGAAGCGGTTGAAGACGCGGGTGGCCTCGCCGGGCTTGAGGCCGACGCCGTGGTCGCGCACGGCGACGGCGACGGCGCCCCCGACGGAGGCCATGCGGACGTGGACGTCGTGGCCCTCACCGTGCTCCACGGCGTTGACGACGAGGTTGCGCAGGATGCGTTCGACGCGCCGGGCGTCGGCTTCGACGGTGACGGGCTGCTCGTCGCCGTGGACGACGATGCGGCTGCCCTTGCGTTCGGCGATCGGCTCGGCGCCGTCGACGACACGTCGTACCACGTCGCGCAGGTCGATGGGCTCGGCCTCCAGCGCCGCGGCGCCCGCGTCGAAGCGGCTGATCTCCAGGAGGTCGGAGAGCATCGACTCGAAGCGGTCCAGCTGGTTCTGCAGCAGTTCGGCGGAGCGGGCCGTGGCGGGGTCGAAGTCCTCCCGGGCCTCGTGGATGACGTCGGCGGCCATGCGCACGGTGGTCAGCGGGGTGCGCAGCTCGTGGGAGACGTCGGAGACGAAGCGGCGCTGCATCCGCGACAGGTCCTCCAGCTGCTGGATCTTGACCTGGAGGGTGTGGGCCATCTTGTTGAAGGACTCGCCGAGGCGGGCGATGTCGTCCTCGCCGGTGACCTTCATGCGTTCTTGGAGGTGTCCCGCGGCGAGCCGCTCGGAGATGCGGGCGGCCATCCGGACGGGCGTGACGACCTGGCGAACGACGAGCCAGGCGATGGCGCCGAGCAGGACGACGACGAAGATCCCTGCGGTGGCCAGGGTGCCCTTGACCAGGCCGAGGGTCTTGTCCTCCTGGTCGAAGGGGAAGAGGTAGTACAGCTGGAACGGCTTGCCGTTGGGGTCGCTGAGGCGCTGGCCGACGATGAGGGCGGGTTCCCCGTCGGGGACGCTGTCGCTCTTCATCGAGGTGTAGCGCTCGAAGACGTCGGACTGCTCGTCGAGTGCCTTGCGCAGGTCGGCGGGCACGCTCTCCTCGGGCCGGACGCCGCCGGAGCCGCGCGGTGCGTGGGTGCCGGGGCTGTCGGCTCGCAGGCCGTAGGGCTGTTGCGCGTCGGAGCTGAGGGCGACGACCGAGTAGACGCCCTGTCCGCTGCTGGCGAGTCCCTCGACGAGGTTGTTGAGCCAGGTGGCGGTGTCGGTCTGACTGCGCCCGTCGGTTCCCTCGCCGGTGCCGCCGGTGCCGGTGACGTTGCGGGCGTTCTCCTTGGCGACGGCGAAGCCGCCGACGGCCTGGCTCTGGGCGGTCTGCCGCTTGGCGTCCAGCAGTCCGTTCTTGACCTGCCCGATGACGACGATGCCGAGGAGCAGGACGACGCCGAGGGACATCAGCAGGGTGGTGGCGACCACGCGCAGCTGGATGTTGCGGCGCCAGAGCCGTACGGCGGGCTGCAGGGGCCGCCTCGCCCAGCGCACGAGCGAGCGGAGCACCGGCAGCAGACCCGTCAGGGGGTCCGCGTGCCGGCTCTCCGTCCGTTCACGCTCGTACGGGGTGGCCATGTCAGCCGGGTCCGGCCTTGTAGCCGACGCCGCGGACGGTCACCACGATCTCGGGACGCTCGGGGTCCCGCTCGACCTTGGAGCGCAGACGCTGCACGTGCACGTTGACCAGGCGGGTGTCGGCGGCGTGCCGGTAGCCCCAGACCTGCTCGAGCAGCACCTCGCGGGTGAAGACCTGCCAGGGCTTGCGTGCGAGCGCGACGAGCAGGTCGAACTCGAGGGGGGTCAGCGCGATCGGCTGGCCGTCCCGTTTGACCGAGTGCCCGGCGACGTCGATGACGAGGTCGCCGATGGTGAGCTGCTCGGGGGTCGGCTCCTCGGCCCTGCGCAGCCGGGCGCGCACGCGGGCGACGAGCTCCTTGGGCTTGAACGGCTTGATGACGTAGTCGTCGGCGCCGGACTCCAGGCCCACGACGACGTCGACGGTGTCGCTCTTCGCGGTGAGCATGACGATGGGCACCCCGGACTCGGCCCGGATCTGGCGGCACACGTCGATGCCGTCCCGTCCGGGGAGCATGAGGTCGAGGAGGACCAGATCGGGCTTGGTCTCACGGAAAGCGGCGAGGGCCCTGTCACCGTCGGCCACGAACGACGGCTCAAAACCTTCTCCGCGCAGCACGATGCCGAGCATCTCTGCCAGTGCGGTGTCGTCGTCGACGACCAGGACGCGTCCCTTCATAGCGACCATCATCCCATTACCTGATCGTGACCTGGAGCACGAGACGGGCACAAAGCTGTCAAGGCATCGGAGGTGACCGGTGCAATTACGCCGTTTTCAGTGACTATTGCCGTTATCAGAGCCGCGGGTGTGATATCGAACGCAGGGTTGTACGTCTGCGTCCCGAGCGGCGCCACGAGGCGTCCGCCCGATTCGGTCACTTCCTGGCCGGGACGCTGTTCGATCTCGATGGACGAGCCGTCAGCGGTGCCCTGGTCGATGGTGGTGGTCGGGGCGACGACGATGAAGGGCACGTTGTGGTAGCGGGCGAGTACCGCGAGAGGGTAGCTGCCCACCTTGTTGGCGACGGAGCCGTCGGCGGCGACGCGGTCCGCGCCGATGAGGACGGCGTGGACGTCGCCTCGTGCGAAGAGCGAACCGGCCGCGTTGTCCGTGAGCAGGGTGTACGCCATACCGGCGCGGGCGGCCTCGTAGGCGGTGAGGCGGGCCCCCTGGAGCAGCGGGCGTGTCTCGTCGACCCACAGACGGCGCAGCCGGCCCTGCCGGTGGGCGGCGAGGGCGACGGCGAACGCGGTGCCCTCCCCACCGGAGACGAGGGCACCGGTGTTGCAGTGGGTCAGGATCTGGTAGCCGCCGCCGGGGAGGAGCTCACCGAGCAGCTGGAGGCCATGGCGTGCCATGGCGGCGCTGGCTTCGCTGTCCTCGGCGTGCAGGCCGCGGGCCTGGGGGGGGGGGGGGGGGGGGGGGGGGGGGGGGGGGGGGGGGGGGGGGGGGGGGGGGGGG